>JBKPNB010000099.1:0-9267 GCA_046732395.1 Actinomycetota bacterium
GGTGCGTGCCGTCGACGAGCTCCTGACCATGGTGCTGGGCCCGAACGCCCTGCTCGTCGCCGCCCGGATCGACCTTCGGGACGATGTGCCGGCCGGGCGGGTGGAGCAGGTCTCGACTGCGATCGACCGCCGCCTTCGCCAGACGGTTCCCGACGTAACCGAGGTGTTCCTCGATCCCACTTCGGGACGCTGACGCGGCTGCCGTCGGGACCGGTTCGTACAGTCGCGCCGTGGCGTTCGAGGACGTCGGCGACCCGGCCGAGACCCGGGGCGAGCGCGAGTTCGACTACGACCGCACCGTCGCGATCAGCGACGGCGTGTTCGCGATCGCGCTCACTCTGTTGATTCTCAACGTCCAGCCACCCACCACCCACGGCGGCTTCTCGGACCGCCTCAGTCAGGTCGCGCCCGAGATCGGCTCCTACGCGCTGAGCTTCGCTGTACTCGGCCTGCTCTGGCTCCGCCACCACTCGTTCTTCCGCGACCTGCGGCGGATCGATCCGCGGATGGCGTTCCTCAATCTCGTCTACCTGGGGCTGATCGCCTTCATCCCCTACCCGACGAGCCTGCTCGCCGAAGAGCACGGCCAGACGTTCGCGGCCGTCTTGTACGCGGGCACCCTCGGACTCAGCGCGCTCGTCTCCCTCCTGCTCCGCGTCCACGCACGCCGCGCGCGGCTCGTGCGGGGCGTGTCGGCGCGGGAGTCGCTCTTCCGCACGGCGTCGGTGGCGGCGGTGTTCGGGCTGTCGATCCCGATCGCGTTCGTCAATCCCGACGTCGCGAAGTACTTCTGGCTGCTGCTCTTCGTCACCGGCGTCGCGGAGCACCGCCTGCGTCTATGGCGGGAGCGGACCGAAGGCGGACGCTAGCTCGCGGCCTTCGCGCGCGCGGGGGGTTCGGTGGTCTCCGGGCGCGGGCGGTCGAGGTCGGACATCGAGCTCAGAAGCGCGCCGCCGAGCGCGCCGCCGAGGTCGCCGAGCGCGGCTACGTGGACCGCGGGCGGCCGGTGGTCGTTGAAGAGGTGCGGGTGCATCTCCTTGACGATCCGCTCCTTGTAGGGCTCGCCGAGCCGGACCCCGATCCCGCCGCCGATGATCACCGCCTCGACGTCAAGGAGGTTGACCGCGGAGGCGATTCCGGCGCCAAGCGCCTCGACGGCCTCGTCGATCAGCTCGATCGTCAACTCGTCCTTCGCGTCAAGCGCCCGCTCCCAGATCCCGCTCGTGAGCCGGTCGCGCCCGTGCTTCTTTGCGAGCTTGAAGAGATCCGTCTTGCGGCCCTTCTCGTGCTCCCTGCGGGCCCGCGCCTCCATCGCCGAGCGCCCGGCGTAGGCCTCGAGGCAGCCCCGGCGCCCGCACGGGCAGCGCCGGCCGCCCATCTTCACCACCGTGTGGCCGATCTCGCCGGCGCCGCCGCGGCCGAGCCAGTGCTCGCCGTCGAGGACGATCCCACCGCCGACGCCGGTCCCCCAGAAGACGCCGATCAGCGACCGGTACGGGCGTCCGGCGCCGAGCCGCGCCTCGGCCTCGGTCGCCACCCCGACGTCGTTGCCGACCCGGACCGGGACGCCGAGCTCGTCGGCGAGGGTGGCGCCGAGCGGGAACGTCCCGCCCCAGTCGGGCAGGTTGCGGGCGTTCGAGACCGCGCCGCTGTCCTCGTCAACGTCGCCAGGCGAGCCGACACCGATGCCCGCCAGCGCCGAGGCCTCGAGGCCGGCGTCGCGGATCGAGTCCCGCATCGCCGCCACCATCTCGGCAGCGACCTTCTCCGGGCCGCCGTCGGTGGGGGTCGGGCGCCGGGCCTGGCCGAGGACCTTGGTGCCGTCGGCGACGACCGCCGCCTGGATCTTCGTCCCGCCGAGGTCGATGCCGCCACGGGGACCGTCATTCGCGCTCATCGGTGGCGAGCCTAGCCGACCGCCGGCGCCGCGAGCCCGGCGGCCGCTCGGTTCGCGACCTCAGCAAGCGAGCTAGAGCCCGGGCAGGCCGCCCTCGAGGTTCGGCAGCGCCCAGTCGGCGCCGGCGTCGGTCAGCTCGTCGACCGAGTACTCGCCGGTCGCCACCCCGGCGACCCGGATCCCGGCCCCGTGGCCGGCGTCGACGTCGCGGGGGGTGTCGCCGACGCCGAGGAAGGCGGAGGTCTGAAGGTCCTCGCCGGTCAGCCGCCGGGCCCGCTCGATCGCTCGCTTGGTGAGGTCGACGCGCTCGGACGCGTCGGAGCCGTAGCCGCCGAAGCTGAAGAAGTGGTTGAGGCCGGCCCGGGCGAGCTTCGCGTGCGCGGCGGGCTCGACATTGCCGGTCGTGAGGCCGAGGAGGATGCCCTCCTCGGTCAGCTTCTCGAGGAGCTCGGGGACGCCGGGCTTGACGACGTAGCCGGGCGAGCGCTCGACCTCCTCGGGCAGGTACTTCATCCGGCGGCGCATAAGCCGCAGGAGCTCGCGCCCGGTCGGCTCCCGGCCGAGGACGCCGCGGAGGACCTGGCGGCCGACCGCCGGGTCGGGAACGCCGCGACCGGTGTGGGCGCCGACGTCGAACTCGACCCCGTAGTAGTCGCGGACTGCGTGCTCCCAGGCGCGATCGGAGGCCCCGCCGGTATTGAGCAGCGTGCCGTCGATGTCGAACAGGACGACGTCGAACTCGCGACCGTCGTCGGCGCCGACCCCCGCAGGTACGCTCGGCTCTGCACTAGCCACCGCGACGCGCCTCGCGGTAGCGGCGGATCAGGGCGTTCGTCGAGGAATCATGGGTGAGCTCCGGCTCATCGGGGGCCTGGAGCTCGGGGATGATCCGCACAGCCAGCGCCTTGCCGAGCTCGACCCCCCACTGGTCGAACGAGTCGATCCCCCAGATCGCGCCCTGGGTGAAGACGCTGTGCTCGTAGAGCGCGACGAGGCTCCCGAGGGCGGCCGGCGTGAGGCGGTCGGCGAGGATCGTGTTCGAGGGCCGGTTCCCCTCCATCACCCGGTGGGGGACGATCCCCTCCGGCGTCCCCTCGGCGCGGACCTCGTCCGGGGTCTTGCCGAACGCGAGCGCCTCGCCCTGCGCGAAGACGTTGGAGAGGAGTAGGTCATGGTGCTCGCCGAGCGGATTCAGCGAGTGCAGGAAGCCGATGAAGTCGCAGGGGATGAGCCTCGTCCCCTGGTGGATGAGCTGGTAGAAGGAGTGCTGGCCGTTGGTCCCCGGCTCCCCCCAGAAGATCGCGCCGGTGTCGTAGTCGACGCGGGCCCCGTCGAGGGTGACGTGCTTGCCGTTCGACTCCATCGTCAGCTGCTGGAGGTAGGCGGGGAAGCGCAACAGGTAGCGGTCGTAGGGGAAGACGCCGTGCGTCTGCGCTCCGAAGAAGTTCCCGTACCAGACGCAGAGCAGGCCGTGGAGGATCGGCAGGTTGCGCTCGAAGGGCGCCTCGCGGAAGTGCTCGTCGACGGCATGGAAGCCGGCGAGCATCTCGCCGAAGCGCTCGGGCCCGACCGCGAGCATCGTCGACAGCCCGATCGCGGAGTCCATCGAGTAGCGGCCGCCGACCCAGTCCCAGAAGCCGAACATGTTGTCGGTGTCGATGCCGAACTTCGACACCTCGTCGGCGTTCGTCGAGACCGCGACGAAGTGCTTGGCGATCGCCTCCTCCGCCCCGAGGCCGGCCACCGCCCACTCGCGGGCGGAGTGGGCGTTGGTCATCGTCTCGAGCGTGGTGAACGTCTTCGAGGAGATCACGAACAGGGTCTCGGCGGGGTCGAGGTCGCGGGTGGCCTCGACGAAGTCGGTGCCGTCGACGTTCGAGACGAACCGGAATGTCATGTCGCGCCGCGAGTAGTGGCGGAGCGCCTCGTAGGCCATCACCGGGCCGAGGTCGGAGCCTCCGATCCCGATGTTGATCACGTTGCGGATCGGCCTGCCGGTGTGCCCCCGCCACTCCCCGCCGCGGACCCGCTCGCAGAAGGCGGCCATCCGGTCGAGGACCTGGTGGACCTCCTTGACGACGTCGGTGCCGTCGACGATCAGCGAGCGATCGCGCGGCATCCGCAGCGCCACGTGAAGGACCGAGCGGTTCTCCGAGACGTTGATCCGCTCGCCGGCGAACATCGCGTCGCGCCGCTCGGCGACCTGGGACTGGGCGGCGAGTTCGACGAGGAGCCGGAGCGTCTCGTCGGTGATCCGGTTCTTCGAGTAGTCGAGGTGGAGGCCGGCGCCGTCGGCGACGAGCCGCTCGCCGCGATCGGGGTCGGACGCGAACAGGTCGCGCAGGTGGCGATCCGCGATCTCGGCGTGGTGGGCCGCGAGCGCTGTCCACGCCTGGCGCTCGCGAAGCGGCGCCGCGGTGGCTGCGGCCACGGTGGCTAGCCGGCCGCGCGCAGGCGCGAGGTCTCGGATTCGACCGTCGCCAAGAGGTCCTGCCAGCTCTTGGAGAACGCCTCGGCGCCCTCCTTCTGGAGCCGCGCCGCGAGCTCGTCGAGATCGACGCCGGCGTCGCGGTAGGCCTGCAGGCGCTCCTCGGCGTCGCCGCCGTCGGCGGCGAGCGGCTCTGAGACCTTCCCGTGGTCGGCGAAGGCGAGCAGCGTCTTGTCGGGCATCGTGTTGATCGTGTCCGGCGCCGCGAACCCCTCGATGTAGAGGGTGTCGGAGGCCTCCGGGTCCTTGGTCCCGGTGCTCGCGAACAGAAGCCGCTGCGGGCGGGCGCCCTCGCCGGCGAGCCGCTGCCAGCGGGCGGAGTCGAGCAGGTCCCGGTAGGCGGCGTAGGCCTGCATCCCGATCGGGATCCCGAGCCCGTTCTTGAGCTCGGCCGGGACCTGGTCGGCGATCGCGACGTCCCAGCGGCTGATGAAGATTGAGGCCACCGATGGCACCGCCGGGTCGAGGCCGGACTCGACCCGCCGCTCAATCCCCCGCATGTAGGCCTCGGCGGAGCCGAGGTAGTCCTCGCGCGAGAACAGCAGGGTGACGTTGATCGGGAGCCCGGCGAAGATCGACTCCTCGATCGCCGGCCGTCCCGCCTCGGTGCCGGGGATCTTGATGAAGAGGTTCTCGCGCTCGGCATTGCCGTGCAGGCGCGCCGCCTGCTCGATCGTGCTCTGGGTCTCGTAGGCGAGGAGCGGCGAGACCTCCAGCGACGCCCAGCCGTCGACGCGGTCGGTGGCGGCGTGGATGTCCGCGAACAGGTCGGTCACCCGGCGCAGGTCACTGGTCGCCAGCTCGAAGAAGATCTCCTCGGGCTCGAGCCCCCGCTCCCCGCACCCGGAGATCTGCTCGTCGTAGGCGTCCGAGCCGGAGATCGCCTTGTCGAAGATCGTCGGGTTGGAGGTCAGCCCGGTGATCGAGTACTCGTCGATATAGCGCTCGAGGGTGCCGTCGTCGAGCATCGTCCGGGTGATGTTGTCGAGCCACAGGCTCTGGCCGAGGTCGTGCAGTTGTTGGGTTGGTTTCATCGCAATAGCTCCCGCGCCGTTTCGGCGACCTTCTTGGGGGTGAAGCCGAACTTCCGCTCGACCTCCTTGAGCGGCGCCGAGGCGCCGAATGTGTGCATGCCGATGATCCGCCCGCCGGGACCGACGTAGCGATCCCAGCCGAGCGTCGACCCCTGCTCGACCGCGACTCGAGCCGAAACCGCGCCCGGCAGGACGCTCTCCCGGTAGTCGTCGGGCTCGAGGTCGAACAGGTACCAGGAGGGAAGGCTGACCACCCGGGTCTTGATCCCCTCGCCGCTCAGCTCCTCGAAGGCGTCGACCGCGAGCGCGACCTCGCTGCCGGTGGCGATCAGGATCACGTCCGGCTGCCCGTCGGAGTCGGCGAGGACGTAGCCGCCCCGCCGGAGTCCCTCGGCGGAGGCGTAGCGCGAGCGGTCGAGGACCGGGATGTTCTGGCGGGTGAGGACGAGGGCCGTCGGCTGGTGCTTCTGCTCCATGATCACCCGCCAGGCCTCCGCGACCTCGTTCGCATCGCAGGGGCGGATCACGTTGAGGCCAGGGATCGCCCGCAGCGAGGCGAGCTGCTCGACCGGCTGGTGGGTCGGGCCGTCCTCGCCGAGCCCGATCGAGTCGTGGCTGAACCAATGGACGACCGGGAGCTCCATGAGCGCCGACAGCCGGATCGCCGGCCGGGCGTAGTCGGAGAAGGTGAGGTAGGTCGACCACACCGGGCGGAGCTTCGAGAGCGCGAGGCCGTTCGAGATCGCCGCCGACTCGTGCTCGCGGATCCCGAGATGCAGCGTGCGGCCAGCGCGCTCGCTCGGCGAGAAGGTGCCCGCGCCCTCGAAATCGAGCCCGCTGGAGGCCGAGCCGGTGAGGTCGGCCGAGCCGCTGAGGAGCCAGGGGACGCGCGGGGCGATCGCGTTCAGGACCTGGTTCGAGGCCTTGCGGGTGGCGATCCCCTTCGGGTCGGCATCGAAGCTCGGGATGTCGGCGTCCCAGCCGTCGGGGAGCTCGCGGCGCTGAAGCTGGTCGAGCTCGGCGCTGACCGCGGCGTCGGCCTCGGAGACCCGGTGCTCCCACTCGGCCCGAAGCCGCGCCCCGCGCTCGCCGAGGCCCTCGGCGAAGTGCTCGTAGACGCCGTCGGGGATCAGGAACTGGGCGTCCTCGGGCCACCCGTAGGCGCGTTTCGTCTCGCGGACCTCGTCGTCGCCGAGCGGCTCGCCGTGGGCGGCGGCCGTGTCCTGCTTGTGGGGCGAGCCGTAGCCGATGTGGCTGTCGACGATGATCAGCGTCGGGCGCGACTCCTCCTCGCGGAAGGTCTCGAAGGCGCGGGTCAGCAGGCCGAGGTCGTTGGCGTCCCCGACCCTCGTGACGTTCCAGCCGTAGCCGATGAAGCGGGCGGCGACGTCGTCGGAGTAGGTGATCTCGGTGCGCCCGTCGATCGTGATGTGGTTGTTGTCGTAGATCCAGCAGAGGTTCGCGAGCCGCTCGTTGCCGGCGAACGAGCCGGCCTCGTTGGAGACGCCCTCCATCAGGCAGCCGTCGCCGGCGAGCGCGTAGACGTCGAAGTCGAACAGCTCGGGGCCGTAGCGGGCGCGCAGCCACTGGCCGGCGACCGCCATCCCGACGCTGGTCGCGATCCCCTGGCCGAGCGGCCCGGTGGTCGTCTCCACCCCGGAGGTCAGGTGGTACTCGGGGTGGCCCGGGGAGTGCGAGTCGAGCTGGCGGAAGGCCTTGATGTCGTCGAGGCTCACCGAGGGCTCGCCGAGGACCTCGTAGTCCGGATCGACCGCCTGGACGCGGGTCAGGTGGAGGAGCGAGTAAAGAAGCATCGACGCGTGGCCGGCCGACAGCACGAACCGATCGCGGTTCGGCCAGATCGGGTCGGCGGGGTCGAAGCGCAAGAACCGCTGCCAGAGCGTGTAGGCCACCGGCGCCATCGCCATCGGGGTGCCGGGGTGACCGGAGTTCGCCTTCTGGATGGCGTCGATCGACAGGGTCCTGATCGTGTTGATGCAGAGCACGTCGACGTCCGGCGCCTTCGGCTGGGCGGCGATGGTCATCGGTTCCATCCTAGTAATGGCACGACCCCGTCGCGCACTCGTCACCGCGGCGCGTTGTCACGTGGCGGAGCGGCCGCGATGCTCGGGCCCATCCCCCACCCCTCTCAGCCCAGCCCCGCCCCCCACATCGAGCGTCGACTCCGTCATTCATACGCTGACGGAGTCGACGCTCGGGTTGCTCGGAGGGCGGCCGAGCAGCGGGGGGTGGTGTCGCTGGCGGAGCTGCAAGCTTGCGGCCTGAGCCGTCAAGCCATTCATTGGCGCGTTCTGCACGGTCGGCTGTTTCGTATCCACGGCGAGGTCTACGCCGTCGGGCACCGAAATTTGCCGCTCGAGGGTCGCTTTCTTGCGGCGGTGAAGGCCTGCGGCCCGACCGCTGCGCTGAGCTACTACTCGGCCGGCGCCGACTGGCGGATGGTCGAGTGGGACGAGCGGCGGGTGGAGGTGACCGTGGTTGGCGACGGAACGCGCTTGCATCCCGGCCTCCGCGTACACCGCACGCAGCTCCTCGAGCCGCGCGACATCCGCCACCACAACGGCATCCGCGTGACCTCCCCGGCCCGGACCCTCGTCGACCTCGCCTCTCTACTCGACTATCGGCCCCTGCGAAGGGCGGTCCGGCAGGCGCAGTCGCTTCGGCTCGTCAGCCTCCCCGAGCTCGCAAAGACGATCGAACGGCTCGGGCCCCGGCGGGGCGTCCGCAACCTGCGGCGGATCCTCGCCACCGGCCCGGCCCCGACCCGCTCGGAGCTCGAGGACGTGGTGCTCGATCTCATCCTCGGTGGCGGGCTCGCCCACCCAGAGGTCAACGTTCCGGTCTCCATCGACGGCCGCCGCGTCGTCCCCGACTTCCGCTGGCCCGACCAGCGGCTCGTCGTCGAGGCCGACGGCGCCGCATGGCACGACCACAAGCTCGCTCGCGAGGACGACGCCGAGCGTCAGGCGCTCCTCGAGGCGTTCGGCGACCAAGTGCTTCGCGTCACGTGGGATCAGGCGATCGCCCGTCCCAGCCAGAGCCTGGAGCGCATCATCGCCGCCGGTGCCCCACTCGATCGTCGAGTGTCGGCTGCGTCGCGCATACGATGACGGAGTCGACGCTCGGCGAGATTAGGCGTCGCCGAGAGCGGCGGTGTCGGCGACGAGGATCATCCGCTCGGCGCGGACACGCCCGGCGGGGATGCCGGGATCGCCGGCGCGCAGGCGCGCCAGGGGCTCGCGCTTCGCGTCGCCGTCGACCAGGAACAGCACCTGGCGGGCGGCGTCGATGGTGGGGTAGGTGAGGGTCATCCGGCGCCGGCCCTGGTACGGCTCGGCGGTGAGGGCGACCGCGCGGTCGGTCACCTCGAGGACCGGGTCGCCGGGGACTAGCGAGGCCGTGTGGCCATCGGGGCCGAGCCCGAGGTGGACCAGGTCGAGGCGCTCGGGGAGCTGCCCGGCGTAGCCGGCCGTGGCGGCGTCTAGGTCGTCGTCGGTGACGGGCATCGGCCGCAGTCGCGCCTGGAGATCGAGCGGAAGCGCCGCCACCAGGTGCGTCAGGTTGCGATCCGGATCGCCGGCCGGTGCCACCCTCTCGTCGACCTGAAACAGCCAGGTCCGATCCCAGGGGATGTCGAGGCCGGCGAGCAGCTCGACCATCCGCCACGGCGTCTTGCCCCCGCTCAGCGCGACCGCGCACTCGCCGCGCGCGGCGACCGCGTCGTCGGCCGCGGCGGCGATCAGCTCCGCCGCGCGGCGGGCCGCGCCCTCGGCGTCAGCCGTTCGCTCGAGCTCGAGCATCGGGCACCTAGTGTCGCGAGTCGGAGG
>JBKPNB010000100.1:0-2212 GCA_046732395.1 Actinomycetota bacterium
ATCGAGCTGAGCATAGATCAGCGCTCTTGAAGCAATCAGATTCGCCAGCCGGCCGAATCTGGTGGCGAAGAGCGCTCCATAAACCACCCATAGCTGAGCCGGCGAGCGTCAGCCAGTGGTGCTCGCCGCGAGCTCGGCCCCCCAAACGTTGCCATCGTGTGAGACGTTGCGGTTACGGCTCGGGTTTGTCCTGGGGAGAGCGCAGGCCGCGGGACGTACTCGACAGCGTCCGTGCTACTCAGCGCGGGGGTTCGGGGACATCACCGGAGTCCCGTCGCCGGCGCGTCCGAGCCCGGCGGTAGCGCTGGGGCGGCCACCGGGCCGACACGCGGAAGCCACTCGAGCCAACGCGGCAGATACCAGTTCCAGTCACCGAGCAGCTTCATCGATGCGGGCAGCAGCACGGCGCGCACGAGGGTTGCGTCGATCAGCACGCGACGCCGAGTCCCACGCCGAGCTCCTTGAAGAAGGTGAGCGACAGGATCGCAAATACGCGAAGACCGCGATCATGACGACGGCGGCGCTGGTCACGACGCTGGCGGTCGTCTTTATCCCATGCAAAACGGCCTCGTCGGTCGGCATCCCGAGTTAGAGGCGCGAGTCGGAGCTCTTAGGCGTCCTGTGTACCTGGACCCAGTTGGGGCCCGTGGCTGACACAGGTTGTGCCCCGGCGTGCTCGATACCCGCTGGTACTCGCAACTCGGGATCCCCGCCTTCGCCTACGGCGGTGGCCGCCTCGACATCTATCGACCTCCGGACCTGACCACCCTTGGCGACTTCCTGATCGGCGTCCACGGCCGCGGATGGCGTAGAAGGGGCTTGGTGGCGGCGCGCCGTCAGGGATCAAAGGCACGCCGCGCACCAAGCCTGGTTCGAGGGGGGCTTTTGCATTCCCTCGGACGCGAAATGTGCCCGCCCGCCGCCGGGCGAAACCGTCCTTTCCGCAACCCCCCGCTGCGTAAATGGCCTACGGCATCACGACACCCCGCCCACGGGGCGTACGCATGCCGGGCCAAGGTCGGGCTCGGACGTTCGGCTCCGGCGCCGGAGCGACGTCGGGGTCGTGTATCTACTCCCGCAGCCCGGCGGCTTCGAGCGCCGTGCGTACGAACTGGCCCAACTCGGGAGGAGTCGAGGTTCCCTTGCACTCAACTCGCGGCATGGACGATCCCCCTGACGAGCAAAAGCGCGCCGACTATCAAGCACAGCGACATCGCAATCTCGCGACCGTGACTTCCAAGCCAGTCGTTTGCGGCGGTGACCACCTCGCGTGTCCGCTCGGGTCGCAACGAGTAGCTGACGAGCGGGACTTCGGCGATCACGAACATGATCAGGTTGAACGCGACTATCTCGGCGAGCTGAGCGGCGGTGCTCTGATCGGCGGCGGCGATGTCTTTGAGCGCGACGATGTAGGAAACGCCCGGGAGGTTGAGCGCGACCCCGAGGACGAAAGTAAGCCCGACCGAGTCTCGCTCGAGTATCCGACGAGACCACGGATCGCGGCCATTCGCCTCGAGCGCCTTGCGCTCCTTGCGGCGCGCTCGCCGTTCCCGCAGCCACCGGTCGCGATCGGTGAGGATCACCCACCCGACCAAGAGGGAGATAATCCCAGCCATGATGTCGACCACCGGATTGACCGTTCTGTCGTCGCCGCCGCCGACCACGTTCCCGGCGTTCAGCGCCGCCACGATCCCCAATCCCACGCCGATGCTCACGAAGAGCGCGCCCAAGACGAAGGCCAGCAAGAGGGGTCGCGGATTCGGCCTAGCAAGGACCAGAACGACCATCGCGAGGATGGGTGGATAGAGGGCCGAGGCGATGGCTAGCGGAAGGAGCTCAGGCATAGTTCGACGACGTTCTCCCCCGACATCGCCCGCGCAGTATCTCCCGGCTGGGGCGGACGGCCGCGCGGATCGTGTGCCCGCACGGTGATCGCGGCAGCAATGAAAGCCGCCCCCGTCCATGTGGGGGCGGCTTCCTGCTTCCTGGTTCCGCTAGCGCGCAAGCAGCGGAACGCGTGGATAGGGTGTCCATGTTCTGCCGGCAAAGCGTGACCACGATCGTTTCGGAGCGCCGGCGTCCAGACGCCAAAACCGCGCGCAGTGGGCCGTGCGGAGCAAGATCTCAAGTTGTCACGCCAGATCCTCGGTCATAGTTCCGCTCCGTCGCTCAGCCCACATCGCCCAGCCAAAAGAAGCGGCTGACTCCAACC
>JBKPNB010000101.1:0-3988 GCA_046732395.1 Actinomycetota bacterium
TCCTGGGACTGCTCACATTTCGCCCCTGGACCCGCCGGGTCGCCGAGGTCTAGTCCTCGTCGCCATCCCCGAAGTCGCTGGCGGCGACGTCCACGTCTTCGTCGCCGCCCCCCAGCAGTGGCTTGTTCGCTCTGATCTGGCGACGTGCCCGCCTCAGCTGGAGTGCGAACTTCTCCTTCGCCTCCTCATCCTCCGGCGGGCCGTTCTTGATCGCCTTGTTGATCTTCCGGAGCCACCGGTCGGTGCGGTATAGGGCCTCGAGAAGCTCGTCGTTGCTCGGCTGCGCGCTTTCGATGCTCGATTCCACTGTTACGTCCGTGAGTCTAGTCGCACTCTACTCACCAATTCGCGTCGCGCTCGTAGCCGAGCTCGATCAACATCCTTCCCGCGTTCGCCTTGAAGCGGCGGCGATCCCCATCGGTGAAGACGTTCTTCCAGTCGCCTGAGATCCCCTTGCGCATCAGATGCGTGGAGTCCTCCTGGCCCTGCTCGCGGCCCTTGCTCCAGCGCTCGAAGCTGGCGGCCTCGACGCAGGCGTCGACGGTCCGATCGTCGCCCGCAGCGCCGAGGAACGAGAGCAGGCGCGCGAGCTCCCGTTCCGGGTGGTCGAGCAGAGTCTCGTAGCGCACCTCGGCGTAATTCCTACCGAGCAGCTCTGGCCCCTTCCGCATCGTGTGGTCGACGAGCTGAGCCCACTCCCGGGCTGCCCTCGCCAGCCGCTTCGGCAGGAAGATGCTGCGGCCGCTCCGCAGGTACCGGGCGGGGTTCGCGTGGTAGGCGTCGCGGTTCTTCGCCTCTTCCTTGCGTAGATCCATCCCACCTCCGAGATCGATCTCGTGCTTCCAGAGATGGTGCATCGCCGAGACGGCGACGTCGCGTCCGTCGCGGATGATGTGGATCACCTTCGCGTCCGGATAGACCCCGGCGATCTCGTCGACGGGGCTCGAGCCGAGGAATGGGGTCTTGTCGCCGACGATGCGCTTGCCGGACGCCGCCGCGTTGATCGCGAGGAAGTGGTTGGTCAGCACCCGCATAACCTCCGCGAGCTGCTCATCCTGGTCTCGATCCCGTGTCCAGACCGATCGCTCGATCCACGCCCGCAGGTAGCCCGCATCCATCAGCGCCCTGTAGAGCGAGCTGGGCTGCAGCGTCTGGGAGGACATCCTCCTCACGTCCGGCCGCTTGTAATCCCGGCCGAAGAAGCGCCCTTCGCCCTGGCAGAGGATCTCCGGATGGGCGTTCAGCAGGCGCATCAGCCATGACGTGCCCGACTTCGCCTGGCCGATGATGAAGAACACAGGTGTGGCCGGGGCGGGAAGGCCCCGCTCGGTCGCGGCGAGCTGGACCGCACCGCGTAGCTCATCCAGCTCTCGATCGGACCTCTTCTCGTGAGCTTCGAGACGGGTAGCGCGCTGCGACAGATTCTTGACCCTTCGCTCGGCCTTCTCCAATTTGGCTCGCAGCGCGACCGCCTCCGCCCGGAGCCGCTCGGTCTCGGCCTCGCGCCTCCGCAGCTCGCGGCCAAGTTGGCGTTGGGGCCCGCTCGGGCTTGCGGGTTCGGCTTTCTCCTCGGCCCCGAGCGCCGCGGGCCTGGATTCGTCTCGGTCACCTACCGCAGCCACCGCATCAGCATAGGGCTGGCCGCGAAAGCTCGAGCGCGACTGGCTGCGACAGCTCGAGCCCGACTGCGAGAACGGCCCTGTCTACCCTCCGCGGCCGGGTCTATTCGTCATCGCCGAAGGAGCGGTAGTCCTCGTCGTCATCGGCGCCGGAACCGCCGCTCTTACCGAATCCGAACTGCTCCCTGACGCCCGCGAGCAGCGGCTTGTTCGCCCTGACCTGCCTTTGCGCCCGCTTGAGCTGGACCGCAAGCTTCTCCCTGGCCTCCTCGTCGTCGGGCGCGTCGCTCTTGATCGTCTTGGTGATCTTCCGGAGCCAGCGGTCGGTGTGGTAGAGGGCCGCCTGCAGCTCGTCGTTGCTCGCCGGTCCGTTCTCGGTGCTCGATTCCACGGTGATGTCCTTTCCCCGGCTCTGGGCCGGAGTCGTTTCCTCAATCAGGTCTTGTTGCGCCGGGCAAATCCACGCCTCGCCCGCCCGGTGTCGCTGGCCTCACGCCAGCCGTCGTAGTAGGTATCGAGGACCGGTGTGGCGAGGCGCTCGATGATGCGCACCTGCTTCGAGTCCAGATCGTCCTTCCAACTGCCCGGCGCGGCCTTGCGGTGGAACTTGCCGCTTCCCTTTTCTTCGTCCGGCACCTGCTCCCAGGAGTGCTCCCCGACGACCCTCTCGATCTCGCCGGCGTCCGCCTCGAGCTCGAGGTCGCGACAGATCCTCGTCAGCTCGTCGACCGTGTCGACCCGGATGTCCTCGTAGCGAACGAGCGTCTTCGGTCCCTGGTGGATCTCGTAGGCCAACGCCGCCTGTTCAAACTCCTTCACGACGCGCTGGGTTCGCGAACGTACGAAGCTGACCGGATCCGCTTCGGCGTTGTGGCGCCCATCGTGACGCTGCGCCCGGCCTTGCCGCTTGGCCCTCACGCCCATCCAGCCGCCGCCCTGGTGGGCATCGGCCATCGAGGCGACCACATCGCGCGGGTCCCTGACGAGGACGATCAGCTTGCTCCGCGGCAGCGCCTCACAGAGCACCGGCGCGCCGACCGTGCCGTGCGGGTCGCGGATGACCATGAAGCCGTCGCCGGCCACCATCCCCGGCGCCCGGGCCGCTGCGCCCTCGCAGACGAGGCGCCTGATCCAGCTCTGCCAGAGGTCCCGATACTGGGGACTGAAGATGTGGTTGCCGCCCGTCTTGTCCTCGAAGCGGTAGTAGAAGTCGCCGATCAGGCCACCGATCAGCGGCTCACCCCATTTGTGGCCACCCGGCAGGTCGCGCAGCATGAAGCCGAGCCACGTGCTCCCCGTCCGGCGGGTGCCGAACATCCAGACGACCTGCTCCTGGGCTATCGCCGGATAGTGATCGCCCTCGGACACGATCTCGCACTCGGCTTGTGCCGAATCCCGACCCATCGACGGCCTAGTCTAGCCCGGATCCCCAGCAGGCCGTCGGGCGTGAGTCCGCCGAGCTTCGCGCGCACGGTCGTGGCCCAGGCGACGCCCACCGCATCGGCGAGAGCTGGCGCGAGAGCGCCCCCGAGAATCGGTATCGGCGTACACCGAGGTGGAAGCTACCACCCGTACCGTGACAGTTCGGTTTGTAGCCTCTCCATCGATGGCTTCGCTCCAAACGCCTCGCCGTCCGGATCGGCGGGCGCGTCGCTTGGCGGTGTGCGCGGTGGCCGCCGCCGTGCTGGTCGCGGCAGGGGTCCTGGCGCATGGCACGCTCCGCGTCGTGCTGTTCGCCCTGGCGGTTGTCGTCGTGATGATGGGAGCGGGGGTTGTATGGACCAACTGGCCCGGGTACGCGTGGGCCGGCCGCCAGCGGGAGGCGTGGCGGATCCGGCGCTACGGCAGGTTGATTCCGCGCCAGGGAACGATTGAAGAGGGGTTTTGGTGGGATTGTCCCTGGTGTGGGCGGGAGGGCGTGCTCAACCGTGACACCTGTCCGGATTGCGGCGCGATCCGTGACGGCGAGCGCGCCAGGCCGACGACCTAGTTGGTGGGCAGCGCGAGCGCCCGCCCTTCGCTCGCCGGATCGGCCCACGTCTCCGCCGGCGATGCCACTTCCCCACGGGTCAAACCCCTGAACAACCTATTGAGCCTACTTGCGTACCTGTCCGCATCGTGCCGCTCGCGCACATGTCGTGCGGCTCGCACCCCGATCTGACGCAACTCCTCGCGGTCCATCCTCAGTAGGCGATCGAGCGCCTTGGCGATCTCGGTGGTGTCGTTGGCCGGACACAGGAAGCCGTTTTCACCGTGCATGATCAGCTCCGGCAGACCCCACACCGAAGTGGCGAGTACGGGCTTGCCGAAAGCCATCGCTTCCAACACGGCAATCGGCGACGACTCGACATCGGACATCAGCGTGAACA
>JBKPNB010000102.1:0-22983 GCA_046732395.1 Actinomycetota bacterium
GTTTCGCCGCCCCTCGAGTCCAGCGGCGTCCCGGCGCGCGTTCGCCGCCCTACGCCTGTCGCCGCGGCTGAAGGTGGTCGGGCTCGCCTAGAGCTCAGCCCACGGACCCGGGGGTCTTGCATTGCTGGCCAAGCGAGAGGCGGCGGCGCGGCGACGACGTGGTCGCTCCGGACGAGCAACAGGAGCCCGGCTGTGTCCGCGTGCCGCGGTTTCCGCTTGCCTGAGCCAGAGGCGCCTACCGGAATCGAACCGGTGTAAACGGCTTTGCAGGCCGCTGCGTAACCACTCCGCCAAGGCGCCGGGCCCTTCGATTCTCGCCCAGAGCGTAGCCCGGCGGCCGCCGGCGCTCTGGTTCACCTCTACCGTGGCCGGGTAGCGCACGAATCGATGCCGGCACGGGTTCGATCCAGGAGCGAGGCGCCGCAGCCGCCCGGCCCCGGGCCGGGGCCGCCGTTGCCGGGTCCGCCCGACCCGAGTCCCGAGCCGGGTCCGCCCGAGCCGCCGCGCCCGGATCCGATGCCACCGGGGCCGGCGCCCGATCCGGTCCCGCCGCAGATCTGACACGGACGCGCTCGCTGCCGGCGAACCGTCGACCTCGAGGCCCGGACGGTGAGCAGCGGCGGCGCCGAGGTCCACCTGACGCCGATCGAGTTCGATCTGCTGCGGGTCCTGACCCAGCATCGGGGGAAGCTCGTCACCGACGCCGAGCTCCTGCACGAGGTCTGGGGGCCGCTGTACGAGGACGAGATCCACTACTTGCGGGTCCACGTCGCCCACATCCGCTCGAAGATCGAGCCCGAGCCCTCGCGTCCCCGCTATCTGATCACCGAGCCGGGGGTGGGCTACCGGCTGCGCGACGAGGGCTGACGGCCGCAGACGCCGGACTCTCGGCGGCGGCCGACCTAATCCCACGAAACCCGCACCTCGGCGTCGGCGAGCTCCTTGAAACGCTTGCGAGCGAGGCGGAACGAGGCGGCGGTGATGACCCGGTAGGCGGGCGCCCAGATCGCAACCCAGGCGAGGACCGTGAACGTCTGCGAGAAGACCGAGTCGCCGCTGCCGTTGAAGTCGATCAGTCCGGCGATCAGCAGCGCGATGAAGAAGAGGACGATCCCGACCCGGCTCTCCCGGGGCCGCAGGCTGCGCCGGATCCAATGGCGGCGGGCATCGACCGCCATCGTCTCCATGTCGTGGTGGACCGCGGCGGCGATCGTCGCGTCGAGCCCGTCGCGGTGCTCGTCCGCGGGCAGCCGCAGGGCAACGATTGGCGCCGCGTTCTTGGCCCGCTTACGCTCGTAAGTCCACGCGTCGAGGATCCGCTCGCGCGCCTCGTCGCTGAGCGGCCGCCGGCCGAGCGGCTCGACGCTCCAGGCGTCGAACAGCGCCTCCACCGATGGGACCCGGATCGGCAGTTCGGCCACCGCCCAGTTTTATCCCCTGGGTACGACGGCAATTTGAGATCCGACGGCCGCCTACCTCGTCGGCGCCGCGCTCTGGGGGCTGATGCTCGGCTGCTTCGTGTACGCCGAGGTCGACCTCAGACGGCCGGGGCGCTCGGCGGAGGCGGTCCCGGCTGGGTCGTCGGCGCCGTCGCGGCTCGTCCGCCGCCGAGCTCGAAGAACATCACGCTGACGGCGAGGGCGAAGACCGGCGCGGTCAGCACGCTCGAGAGGATGCTCGCGACGATGTTCGCGCCGTTGCCGATCGGCGTGGCGATGATGCCGAGCACGACCCCGACCGCGATCACGATCAACAGCACCACGACCAGGGTCCCGGATACCGACCAGGCGTCGCCGCGAACGAGGCGCCAGCTGCGCCCGAACGCTTCGAACGGGTTCGCGTGCTCGACGACGATCGCCGGAGCTCCGACCGACCAGAAGGTGATCAGGATCAGCCCCGGGACGATCAGCAGCGCGAGGCCGATCGCCACCCCGATCGCGTAGAGGATCCCGAAGACGATCAGGGAGAGGATCGCCGGGGCGGCTGCCGAGAACAAATCGCCGACCGTCTGGTCGCGCCTGCCGTCCCGGACGTCCTGGACCAGCCTGACGACGAACCCCGTGTAGAGGGCCAACCCCGCCATGCGGATGATCGCCGCGAGCAGGATGGCGATCCATCCGCCGCCCGCCTCGAGCAGGCCCGCGCAGAACCCGACGATCACCCAGACGACGATCGCGCTGCCGAGCAACGCCCCGAGGTTCTGGCCGTATATCGAGAACGTCTCGTTGATGACCTCGCCGACGCTCATCCCCCGGGCGCCGGCGCCAGTGGCTTCCACAACCGCGATCCTACGTGGTCCGCTGGCGCCGGTGGGAGTGCCGTTGCAGGCAACCCTCGTAGGGTTCGCGGTGTGCCCAGGGTCGAGCTGCGGCGAGCCGGCGCGATCGCCTACCGCGAGGCGGTCCCGACCGAGGACGGCGGCGCCGATCCGCTGCTCTGCCTGCACGGGTTTCCCGAGAGCTCGTACATGTGGCGCGAGGTTCTCGCCGCCGTCGCCGGATCCGGTCGCCGGGCGATCGCCCCCGACCTGCCCGGCTTCGGCGACTCGCCCCCGGACCCGCCCGGGACCTGGGAGCGGCAGGTCGAGGGAGTCGACCGCTTTCGCTCCGAGCTCGGCCTCGAACGCGTCGCCCTCGCCGTCCACGATTGGGGCGGGCTGATCGGGCTCCGCTGGGCGTGCGATCACCCCGGCTCGACCTCGGCGCAGGTGATCTCCAACACCGGCTTCTTTCACGACGGCCGCTGGCACGGGTTCGCCGAGGGCCTGCGGACGCCCGGACAGGGCGAGGAGCTGGTCGCCGGCTTCGAGCGCGACGGCTTCGCAGCGCTGATCCGCTCGCAGTCGCGCGGGTTCGACGATCGCGCGATCGCCGAGTACTGGAAGGGGCTCGCCGCCCCGGAAGGCCGCCGCGGCGTTCTCGAGCTCTACCGGTCCGGCGACTTCGACAAGCTCGAGCCCTACCGCGGCAGGCTGGCCGCGCTCGGCGTCCCGGCCCTGCTCCTGTGGGGCGAGGACGATCCGTTCGCGCCGATCGCCGGCGCCCACCGGTTCCGGAAGGAGATCCCGAACGCGGAGCTGGCCGTCGTCGAGGGCGCGGGTCACTTCGTCTACTCGGACGAGCCGGACCGCTGCGCGCGCGAGGTCGCGGCCTTCCTCGACCGAGTGGGCTGAGGACCACACCCCCTCCCTCGGTCGGAGGCCGATCTCCGTCCGCCGCTCGCCGCCGCGCGGACTGGAGATCAGTAGTTGAACTGCTCCTCCCAGTCGGCGGGGCGGCCCTCGGGGGTGAGGTCGAACAGGTTCCAGAGCGGCTCGAGCGTGCCCATGTGGCGCGGATCCTGGCCCGGGTCCGAGGGCGCGTAGAAGAGCTCGGAGCCCCAGAAGTGGCGGATCGTCTCGCCGTCGCGATGGAAGACGTTCATCATCGGTCGCTGGTCCCGCTCCGCGGTCTCGGCGTGATAGTCGCGGTTGAACGTGTTGGCCGCCGATGAGAGGAGCCGTAGATGCCGCCAGCCGCGCTCCTCGCCGAAGACGAGGAGCCGCTCGAGCGGCGCCTTCGCAACCACCACGAGATTGAGGCGCTGGGCGACGTGCTCGGCGGCGCCGTCGAGCTGGTCGAGGAACGCCGCGCACGACGGGCACGGGCCCACCGCGAGCGGCAGCCTCGCCGTCTCCCCGGCGAGGGGCCCCGGGGTCTCGTCGCCGGGATCGCGCGGGAACATGAACCCGTAGATCACGAGGCTGTCCCGGCCCGCAGCGAAGAGCTCGGACAGACGCACCTCGCCTGGGGCCCCGTCCGCCGCGATCCCGGCGAACGTGTAGTCCTCGGGAACGGGTCCCCCCGGCGGCAGCTCGCGACGCGCCGCGGCGACCGCCTCCATCGCCCGCCGCAGCTCGATCTCCTCCCTCAGCAGCCGGTCGCGCGCCGCGCGGTATTCCGGGGACTCGCCGGGAAACGTGATCGCCATCGAATCGTCCTCTCTGTTTCGGGGTCTCCCGGGCTATGACCCGGTCGGCGGCGAAGACTGATCGCTCGGGGGCCGCCGCTCATGCCGAGCCCCGGGCGAGGACGCCGATCACCTGGCGCCACCACGAGCGGTCGCCGTCGCTTCGTGCGTTCGCGAGCCGGCGTCGCGCCGCCCGCTGAAGCGCGCTCGCCGACCCGACCGAGACCACGGGGCCGGTGAACGCGTAGCGCCCGTCGGCGAGGGCGACCACCGCGCCGGGCTCGTCGATTCGCGTCAGCAGCTGGTTCGAGACCCGGACGCCGGCAACCGCTCGCGGGTAGGACGGATCGCCGTCCTCGGGATCCCACGGTCGGGTGGTCGAGATCCGCGCGATCGGCGCCGCGATCGGTCGGGCGGGCGGCCGGTCCTCGTCCTCGCCGGTGACGCCGAGGAGACGTGCCGCCGGCTCGAAGGTCGCCCCCTGGATCAGCGTGGAGAGCAGGACGGCGAAGAAGACGATGTTGAAGAACTCGTGGCTGCGACCGATGCCGGCCAGCACCGGGAACGTCGCGAGCACGACCGGGACCGCTCCCCGCAGGCCGGCCCAGGCCAGGGTCGCGGTCTCCCGCCGGGTGAACCCCGCGCCCGCGGTCGCCACCGCCGTCGCCAGCGGTCGGGCGGCGAAGACCAGGACCAGAGCCAGCACGGTGCCCTCGACCGCCACCCCGCCGAGCTCCGAGGGGAATACGAGCAGCCCGAGGACCAGGAACATCGCCACCTGGGCCAGCCCGGCCAGCCCCTGATGGAAGACGGTCACCGCCCGCTGGGCGGGGAACGTCGCGCTGCCGAGCATCAGCGCGGCGACGTAGACGGCGAGGAACCCGGAGCCATGGACGATCGCCGCCGCGCCGTACGCCACCCCGGCGGCGCCCAGGGTGGCGATCGGGTAGGCCGCCTCGGTACCGAGCCGGACCCGGCGCAGCGTCTGGATCGCCAGCCAGCCGACGGCGATGCCGATCAGCAGGCCGATCCCAAGCTCCCGCGCGAGGAGCACGAGCAGATCGATGAACCCGTAGTCGGGATGGCGGATCAGGTCGATGAGACCGATCACGAGGAGCACCGCGAGCGGGTCGTTGAAGCCGGACTCGCCCTCAAGGGTGCGGGCGATCCGGCGCCGCAGCCGCGAGCCGCGCAGCAGGGCGAAGATCGCTGCGCCGTCGGTGGACGAGACGATCGACCCGAGCAGCAGCCCGTGACGGATCGAGAGGTCGAACAGCCAGGTCGCGGCCAAGCCGGCGATCAGCGCGGTGACTGCGGTCCCGACGACGGCCAGCGAGAGCGCCGGGGCGAGCACCGGGCGGATCTCGCCGAAGCCGGCGTTGAGGCCGCCCTCGAAGAGGATCAGCGAGAGCGCGATCACCCCGATCGTGCGCGCGAGGCGGTAGTCGCTGAAGTCGATCCAATCGAAGCCGTCGGAGCCGATCGCCATGCCGAGGCCGAGGAAGAGGACGAGCCCCGGGACCCGGAGACGCCCGGCGGCGAGCGAGGCGACGAGACCGGCGACGATCAGCACGCCTGCGACGAGGATGATCCGGGCGTCGCTCACCCGCCAACCGTTTCAGAGGCCGGCCCCGGATGGCGCCCGTCCCGCGCTCACCGTCCGTCGAGCGGTCGCCGGACGCGCTCGCTACTCGTCGAGCTTGTCGCGCTCCGGTGGCTCGGCGCGGTCGCCGGCCTCGAGGTCCTCGGAGGGATGCGGCTCGCTCGTGCTGGTGCTGCCGGTGGGCGGATGCGGCTCCTCCCCGAACGGCTCCCGATCTGGGTCCGGCGGGTCCCTGGGGTCCTCCCGGCGCTCGTAGGGATCGGGCCACTCGGTCGGATCGGGCTCGCCGACCGGGTTGGCGAGGTCGTGATGGGGCTCGCGGTCCTTGGGCGTCTCGGGGGGCTTCTCTTCGGCCAACTATGGCTCCAACGGTCGGGGGCTCGCCCGGGCTCCCTACCCCCGCACCATGCGGCGAAACGAGATGGTTTCGAGGAGCGCGGCGGCGAAGCCGCGTCGTGTAGCGTCCGCACAGGCGTGCCGGGAAGTCTGGTCGGCGCTCGGACCGATGTCTTCCTGGCTTGCAGCGCTCCTCTTCATCGCCTCGGTCGCCGTGACGCTCGGCGCCGCCGGGCTCTTCGCCGACCGACTCGACCACATCGGCCCCCGCCTCGGGCTGCCGGAGTCGCTGACCGGCCTCTTGACCGCGTTCGCCGCCGACGCCCCGGAGATCTCCTCCGCGCTGGCCGCCCTCGCCCAGGGGCACAAGGGCGTCAGCCTCGGTGTCGTCGTCGGCTCGAACGTCTTCAACCTGGCGGCGATGATCGGCGCCACCGCGCTCCTGACCGGGTTCGTGCGCCTCGGGCGGCGGGCCCTCGCCGTCGAGGGCGCTGTCGCGCTCGTCACCGTCCTGATCGTCGTTGCGCTCCTCGCCAGCGTCATCCCGGCCGCCGCGGCGCTCATCGGGTTCGCGGCCGTCCTCGTCCCCTACGCCGCCTACCTCCTCCGAAGCCGTGCCGAGCTGTCGCGCGCGCTCGGGCCCCGGGTCGAGCACCCGGAGGAGGCTGCCCTCTGGAGGGCGTCGGCCCTGGCGCTCGTCGCGGTGGCGTTGATCGTCGTCGCCAGCTTCGGGATGGTGGGGTTCGCCGTCGACCTCGCCAACGACTGGGGACTTCCCGAGTCGCTCGTCGGCCTGCTCGTCCTGGCGGTCGTCACCAGCCTGCCGAACGCCTTCACCGCGATTCGCCTCGGGCTCGGCGGCCGCGGCGCGGCGCTCGTCAGCGAGACGCTCAACAGCAACACGATCAACCTGCTCGGCGGGGTCGCCTTGCCGGCGCTTTTGATCGGCGCCGGCGGCTTGGCCGGCGGGAACGGGCTCGAGCTCGGGTGGCTGGTGGCGATGACGGTGATCGCGCTGGCGCTCCTCGGTCGCGCCCGTGGGATGGGGCGGCTCGGCGGGGCCGCGCTGGTGTTCTGCTACTTCGCCTTCGTCGTCATCCAGGTGGCGCGCCGGTGAGCCGTTCGGTCAGAGCGCGACCTTCGGTGCCCGAAACGGCGGAATTAGCCACACCACAATGGTGGGCCGCCGAGCGTTAACCGGGCGTAGAGAAACCCCTGCTCAGCGTCGAGATTTCGTAAAGATCAGGACTTCGAGCGGGCCGACGCGAGGGTCTCCGCCAGCGCCCGGCCGCGAGACCCGGCGAGGATCGTCGGGATCGTGTGGGCCGGCATGAAAGCCGGGGGCTTGGGTAGGGCAGTTTCAACATGAGCGAAAGGCGGACCTGATGGCAAAGAACCATGGGTCGTCCGTGAAGGACGACAAGCAGTACGAGGGACTTCGCAAGAAGGGAATGAGCAAGCAGCGCGCGGCGTCGATCGCCAACTCGCCGAACTCGTCCAGCAAGGGCGGCAAGAAGAGCGGCAAGGGGAGCGGCGGCAGCAAGTCGCAGAAGCGCGCCGCCGGCCGCGAGGGCGGCAAGAAGTCGAGCTGACCCCCACCGGTCGAGCCGAGCCCTCGGGCTCGGCTCCGACCGTGATGGGTTCGATCAGGTGACCTCGTCGACCACCTGCTCGGGCGAGCTCGTCACAGCCCCGCCTGCTGTCCTGTCTTGGGATGTAGGTGATCGTCGATCAAGGAGTTGATGATGAGGGTTTTTGTGGCGGGTGCGACGGGAGCGATCGGAAGGCAGCTTGTGCCGCGCCTGGTTGGCGCGGGTCATGAGGTTCACGGCATGACGCGCAGCGAGTCAAAGCGGGCGATGCTCGACGAGCTGGGCGCTGTGCCGGTGGTCGCCGACGCGCTGGATCCCGATCAGGTGGCGGAGGCCGTGGGCAGGGCGCGGCCGGACGTGATCGTCCACCAGCTGACCGCGATCCCGGACACACTCGACATGCGCCACTTCGACCGCGACTTCGCGCTGACCAACCGCCTGCGGACCGAGGGCACGGACCATCTGCTGTCGGCCGGGCAGGCGGTCGGGGTGCGACGGTTCGTGGCGCAGGGGAATGGCGCGTTCGCCTACGCGCGAACCGGCGGTCCGGTCAAGAGCGAGGAGGACCCGCTCGACCCGACGCCCGCGCGCGAGATGCGCGAATCGGCGGCCGCGATGCGACACCTCGAGGAGGCGGTCCTTGATGCGCGGTGGACGGAGGGCATCGTCCTTCGCTACGGCGCGTTCTACGGGCCGGGCACCTCGATGGCGCCGGGCGCGGAGCAGTTCGAGCTGGTCCGCAAGCGAAAGTTCCCGCTGGTCGGCAACGGCGCCGGAGTGTTCTCCTTCATCCACGTCGCCGACGCGGCGGAGGCAACGGTGGCGGCCGTCGAGCACGGCAGTCGCGGCGTCTACAACGTGGTCGACGATGACCCTGCCCCGGTCGCGGAGTGGCTGCCGGCGCTGGCGCAGACGCTGGGCGCCAAGAAGCCCATGCGCGTGCCGCGGTTCATCGGCCGGCTGTTCGCCGGGGAGGTCGGCGCCGTGATGATGACCGAGCTTCGCGGCGCCTCCAATGCGAAGGCCAAGCGCGAACTGGCATGGCGCCCGGCGCACCCGAGCTGGCGTCAGGGGTTCGCAGCCGCATGACCGATCGCGAGCGGCTGCTCGACGAGCTGCGGCCGGTCGCGTTCGCGATCGCCTACCGGATGCTCGGCAGCGTCTCCGAGGCCGAGGACGTGGTCCAGGAGGCGCTGCTGCGGGTCCATCGGGCGCTCGATGGGGGCGAGCGGATCGCATCGCCGCGCGCGTTCGTCGCCACCGTGACAACCCGGCTGGCCATCAACGAGCTGCGCTCCGCGCGCGCCCGCCGCGAGCGCTACGTCGGCGAGTGGCTGCCGGAGCCGATCATCACCGACGGCGACGATGACCCGGCCCGGCATGCCGAGACGGCCGACTCGCTGTCGCTGGCGATGCTGGTGTTGCTGGAGAGCCTCTCGCCCGAGCAGCGAGCCGTGCTGCTGCTCCACGATGTGTTCGACTACGACCACGCGGAAATCGCCGAGATCATCGGCAAGAGCGAGGTAAACGTTCGCCAGCTCGCCACCCGCGCGAGACGCCACGTCGAGCAGCGCCGGCCCCGCTTCCAAACGACGCGCGAGCAGCGCGACCAGCTGGCACGACGGTTCTTCGCCGCCGCCGAGCAAGGCGATCTCGCTGGGCTCGAGGCGCTGCTCGCCCACGACGTCGAGCTGACCGGCGACGGCGGCGGCAAGGCTCCGGCGCTGGCGCGGCCTCTGCGCGGGCGCAACCGTGTCGCGCGTACGCTGGTCAACTGGTTCCGCTTCACCGCCCGCCTTCCGGACGTGTCGTTGCGCTCCGTCGAGGTCAACGGCGGCCCGGGAGCGCTCGTTCTCGACGGGCAGCAGCGGCTGCTGAGCGTTTTGGCGCTCGATATCGCCGGCGGTCAGATCACGAGCATCCGGGGGATCGTCAACCCCGACAAGCTGGCGCACCTCGGACCCGTTGCGGACGTCGGATCGCTACTGAGGTCGGCGAGATGAACTCCGGCGGCCGACGTCTTGGGGCCCTACGCCGCCTCGTACTCGTCGTGGCGGCGGAGCCAGTGCTCCGACTCGCCCTCCTCGTTGCGGCCCATCGGAGCCCGATCGAGCAGCGCGTAGTAGCCCATCGCCGGCTCGAGTCCACGCGCAGTGGTCAGATAGGTCCGGTAGACCGTCCCGTCGGATAGGGCATAGGCGCTCAGACCCGGCCCCTCCGTCACGTAGCCGGCTACGTCAGTCCCCGAGGCCTTCGCCATCTGCTCGACCACCGGAGGGATCTCGCCCTCCAGGAACGGCTTCAGCTCCTCCTCGGTGTTTACGAAGCCGAGGTCGCGGTGGAAGTCGCTGCCCGCTGTGGAGACCCAGTCGAAGCTCCAGCCCATCCGCTTCCTGTAGTCGAGCAGCTTGTCGAGCGGCGCGCGCGAGGAGCAGATCAGCGTCACGTCCCGGCCCTTGAGGTGGGCCGCGTTCGGGCTGAGGGTGTCCGCGATCGAAGAGCAGACGGTGCAGCCGGCCTCGTAGCCGGGACCGAACATGAAGTGGTAGATGAGGAGCTGCGAGCGCCCGTCGAACAGCTCGGCAAGCGACTTGTTGCCGCCTTCGGTCTCGAAGCGATACTCCTTCTCAACCGGCACCCAGGGCAGCTCGCGCCGCTTCCGGGCGAGCTCGTCGTTCCGGCGGGTGAGCTCCTTCTCCTCCTTCAGCAGCTCCTCGCGCGCCGCCTGCCACTCCTCCTGCTTGCCGATCCGGTGCTCCGTCATGCCGCTGCCTCCTCCTTTGCTGTCTCGTACTCGTCGTGCCGCTGCCACCAGGACGCCGGGCCTTCCTCGTTCCGACCGAGCGGCGCCATGTCGAGCATCCGGTAGGTCCCCATCAGCTGCTCGGTTCCACGATCGTAGGTGGAGTAGGTGTGGTAAACGACCCCATCCTCGAGCGCGAAGGCGCTCATGCCCTCTCGCTGCGGGGCGACCCGATCGACGTGGCGGAAGTTGTACTCGGCACCGTTTCGCTGCTGCTCCTCGGTGAAGGCGGCGCCGAAGTCGTACTTGAAATCGCTGCCCAGGGATGAAACCCAGGGAAACCGCCAGCCCATCCGCTCCTTGTACGGGTGCAGCTCCTGGAGCGGCGCGATCGACTCGGCGACCAGGGTCACGTCGTGGCCGTTGAGGTGGGGCAACGCGCCGTCGAAATGGTCGGCGATCAACGAGCAGCCGGTGCAGCCCGGGTTCTGCTCGTCGACCCGGAAGCCGAAGCCGAACATGAAGTGGTAGACGAGCAGCTGCGAGCGCCCGTCGAAGACCTCGGCGAGGGTCTTCTTCCCGTCATCCGTCTCGAAGACGTATTCCTTCTCGATCGGCACCCAGGGCAGCTCCTGGCGCCGGCGCGCGAGGTCGTCGCCCTGCCGCATGTGCTCCTTCTCGGCGTCGAGTAGCTCGCGCCGCGCCGCCAGCCACTCCTCCTGGGTCCCTGTTCGGTGCTCCGTCATCCGTCATCCCTTTCGTTCGCCTTTCGCCGCCGCACCTATAATTAGCAAAATGGCTAACGATGTGTTTGCCGCCCTCGCGCATCCGATCCGCCGCGAGATCGTCGAGCGGCTCAGCGGCGGCCCGGCCTCGGTCGGCGAGGCCACCCGGGACTTCGGCGTCTCGAAGCCGACGATCTCGCGGCACCTGAAGATGCTCGAGGAGGCGCGGGTGGTGTCCCGCGTGATCGATGGCCGCAACCACCGGCTCGCGCTGCGGCCGGACACTCTCGCGGAGACGTCCGAATGGATCGACCGACAGCGCACGCGCTGGGAGGCCCTGTTCGACGCCGTCGGCGAGTACCTCGAGGAGCGAGCCGAAGAAAGATGATCGACCCTTCGGCCTCGCTCACGCCGGCAGGAGCTCGCCGACGTACCGAAATCCGGTGGCCTGGATCGCGCCGGCATCGATCAGGTCACGCTCCTCACTCGCGCCGACTACCCCTTCGAGTTCGCCGTAGAGATACGGCGTCCAGGCGAAGAAGAGTTCGGCAAATCGCCGGTCGAGTTCCCGCCGCATCGCCTCGTAGGTGTGGAGGTCGGCGTGATCGCGCTCCCATTCGGCACGGCACTGCTGAAGCGAACGAGGAGCGTCGGTCGCCACGAGCACCCGCTTCTCGAGGTACCAGCGGGCGGTCCGCTCATCGAGCCGGTCGAAGGCGTGCTCGTTGACGATCAATCGCCCCTGTGATCGCAGTAGGCTCGCGATCCTGTCGAGGGCACCGGCCAAGTCGGTGACGTGGTGGAGGGCACGACTCGCGACGACCGCGTCGAACGGTCCGGGATCGGCGAATTCTTCGAGCGAGGTCTGACGGAAGAGCGGACCGGCGGGCGCAACCGGATCGATACCGATCACCTCGTGGCCGCATCGTCCGATCGCCTTGGTCAGCTCGCCGGTGCCGCAGCCGACCTCGAGGACCCGGGCCGACCCCCGGGGCAGCTGCTCGACGACGAACCGCTCGAGATTGGCCTCGCTCCCGCTCAGTGGCGAACCCCCTCTACCGGCGTGCGGTGCCGAGGATGTGCGGAACGGCGGGCTCGAACCGCGACGCGGCGAACATGATCCGGTCGCTCGACTCGACCTCGAAGCCGGCTTCGGCGATCGCCGCACCCGTGTCGCGAGCCGGATGACAGCCGCCGGCGAGGCGCGGCCAGATCCCGCTGCGATCGGCCATCTGGATCAGCAGCCGGCGCGGCTGACGGCGGGGGACGACGTGTTCGTAGAAGCGGAGCTCGCCTCCCGGCCGGATGACGCGGCGGAGCTCGGCCAGGGCGCGGGCCTGGTCGGGCACCGAGCAGAGGACGAGGCTGGCGACGGCGGCGTCGACGCCCGCGTCCTCGAGCGGGAGCTCATCGGCCGTCCCGCCTTCGACGCGGATCGGGACGGGCGCGTCCGCGGCTGCGCGCGTCGCGGCCGCTCGCAGGCTCGGCTCCGGCTCGATCGCAATCACCTCGGTGACGGTCGCCGGATAGAGCGGGAAGTTGAGACCGTGGCCGGCTCCGAGCTCGAGCACGACGCCGGTGAGGCCGTCGAGCAACCGCCGACGGTGCTTCGCGGCGCCGCGCCTCTCCGCCGTTCCGGCCATCTTCATGTACATGCGGGCGAACCGGGGTCGCTCGATGTCCGTCGTCGTACTCACCCGCTGAGGCCTCCAACCGGCTGACCCGCGGCCAGGACCTGGCTCATGCGTGGATCGCCTCCCTGCGACGGGCATGCGTGGGTCGCCTCCCTGCGACGGGCTCGCCGCTCCCACAAGGCGAACGCCTCCGAGGGCAGGCAGAGGTTGAGGGCGGTGACCGTCGCGCAGGCGGCGACGAGCATCCGCCGAGGACGAGCGCGGCCGTCATCGCGCCCACCGCGAACAGCGTCCCCACAACCGCCAGCCAGACGGTCCCGAACTTGAACGCGTCGCGCCGTCGGGCGGGGTTCGGCGGGAGCGGTGGGGCGCCGGACGCGCGGCGGACGACGTGGTTCCACAGGTAGTCGAATGGATGGCGGGCGGTGAAGCCGGCGATGAGCGCGACGCCGCAGAGCGCGAACAACATCGCGGCCGACTGCAGGACCAACGCGACGACGACGAGCACAAGGCAAAGCCCGGTCGAGAAGCGGAGCCCGATCGCGAGCTCGCGTCGCTCTTCGTCCGCCAGGCAGTAGCCCTGCGTGGTCAGGTTCGCGCGCGTCCAAGCGCCGAGGCTCATCCTCGCGGCGGTCGTGGGTGGGAGTTCGGGGCTGGTGCTAGTAGCTGTAGACAGTGGCCCCGTCACCGATCCACTCCCACATCGGCGTCGCTCCCGCGACCTTCGCGTTCGCAATCGTCTCAGCGTCTCCGAGATCGCGGGCGCTGAGGCAGATCGGGCACAGCCAGAGCTCGCCGCCCGCGCCGGCGAACTGCTCGGCCAACCGCTCCAGCGGCGGACAGTCCTTGCACACGACTCCCTGCATCTCGCCCGGCAACCCGAGCCGAACCGCGTCCTTCGTCGCCCAGACGACGACCTCTTTGCCCTGCCCCTGAGCCGCGGTGGCGACGAGGAACGCGACGAGGACGCGTTCGCCGTCCTCCATCCCGGTCGCGAGGTTGATCAGCACCTTGTCGTTCTCTGCCACTGCCACTCCTTTGACTACGCGGCTCGGACTCTCGCCCGAGCGTTCTCGGCCAGCCGCCACTCGGGCCAGCCCTCCTCCAACCGCCGCGCCTCGCGCCCGCTATCCCGCAGGCGACGCACCGCCTCGTGCGCGTAAGCGCAGAACGGCCCGCGGCAATAGGCGACGACCTCGGCGTCGGGCGGAAGCTCGGCGAGGCGCTCCTCGAGCTCATCGAGCGGGATCGAGCGGGCGCTCTCGATGTGGCCCGCATCGAACTCGTCGGCCGGACGCACATCGACGAGGACGACGTCGCCGCGATCCATCCGCTCGATCAGCTCCTCGCGCCCGACCGCCTCCACCTCGGAGCCGAGGTATGCGCGCGCGGCGCGCTCGGCCTCGGCGAGGCGCCCGACGGCGACGTCGCGGAGCGCCAGCCATAACGAGAGCACCTCGTCGCCGGCGAGCGCGTAGCGGACGCTGGTCCCCTCACGGGTTCGGGCGACCATCCCGGCGGCACTCAACGCCTGCAGGTGCTGGGAGGTGTTGGCGCTCGACTGACCGGTGGCCCTGGCCAGCTCGTCGACGGTGCGAGGGGCCTGGGCCAGAAGGTCGAGGAACTCCAGCCGCCGGGGACTGGCGAACGCCTTCCCCATCACCGCGATCGCCTCGAAGAGCGCCTCCTTCGCCGCGGTGGAACCCATCGGGTTGCTATTAAAGCGATCAATTGATAACTTGTCAAGCAGCGGTGCATTTTCGCCAGCTCCTGAACGACGAGACGGCGTGCGCGTCCTATCTCTTCGGGTGCAAGACCCGCGGCGCGTTAGCCGCCGTCGACCCGCACGTGGACCTGGTGGAAGACCACATCCGGCTGGCCGAGGGAGAGGGCGCGGAGATCAGGGCCGTGCTCGAGACCCAGGTGCAGGCCGATCATGTCTCCGGCGGCGACAGCCGCCTCGTCGCGACTCGATGAGGGGAGCCGGGGTCCGCCTCGGCCTGCGCGAGAACCTCGCGCAGTTCTCGCTGCTGGTCGCGATCAACGCCTTCGTCGGCGCCATGGTCGGCCTCGAGCGCTCGACCCTGCCGCTGCTCGGTCGCGAGGACTTCGGCCTCACCTCGAGCGTCGTCGTCCTCTCGTTCATCGTCGCCTTCGGGGTCGTGAAGGCGTTCACGAACCTCGGCGCCGGCGCGCTCGCGGAGCGGGTGGGCAGGAGACGCCTGCTCATCGTCGGATGGGTGATCGCGCTCCCGGTGCCGCTCCTGATCGCGGTCGCGCCGAGCTGGGCCTGGATCGTCGCGGCAAACGTCTTCCTCGGCGTCAACCAGGGCCTTGCCTGGTCGATGACGGTAGTGATGAAGATCGATCTCGTCGGGCCGAGGCACCGAGGCCTGGCGCTCGGCCTGAACGAGGCTGCCGGCTACGGCGGCGTCGCCCTAGCCGCGGTGCTTGCGGGGGTGCTTGCGGCTGACTTCGTCGCGCGCGATGTCCTCGTCGTCGCCGGCGCGGTGATCGCGGTGACCGCCTTGCTGCTCTCGGTGTTCTTCGTCCGGGACACATCGGGCCACGTCGCGCTCGAGCAGGCCGAGCACGATCGGGCTCCGGACCGCGAGCCGCCGAGGCTTCGCGAGGCGTTCGCCTCCGCCACGTACCGGGCGCCCGCACTGCGCGCCTGCTCGCAGGCCGGCCTCGTGAACAACCTCAACGACGGCCTCGCCTGGGGGCTCGCGCCGCTCTTCCTCGCCGCCCATGGTGCGAGCGTCGGCTCGATCGGCCTCGTCGCCGCCGTCTACCCCGGCGTCTGGAGCGTCACCCAGATCGCCACTGGCCATTGGTCGGATGTGATCGGCCGCAAACCGCTGATCGTCGGCGGCATGCTGGTTCAGGCCGCGGCGCTCGGCGTCCTCGCCCTCAGCGACGGAGGGATCGCCCCCGCGGTCACGGCCGCGGCGATGCTCGGCCTTGGAACGGCGATGGTCTACCCCACCCTGATCGCGGCGATCTCCGATGCGGTCTCCCCCATCGCCCGCGCGCCGGTGGTCGGCGTCTACCGGTTCTGGCGCGACATGGGCTACGCGCTCGGAGCCCTGGTAGCGGGTGTCGTTGCCGACGCGCTCGGCTATGGCGCTGCGATCGCGGTTGTGGCGGGCCTCACCGCCGCCTCCGGGCTCTGGGTGCTCATCGACATGCCGGTGCCCGCAGCTCGAACCGGTGCGACTGCGGAAGACCGAGCGCTCGCCAAGCTCTAGTTCTGACCCCTCGGCTCCACCGCCGTTCTCGTGAAACTCGACTATGCGCTGCCCGACGAAGTGCTCCGCCGAGGTCGGGGTCTAACGTCAGGGGAATGGCGGGCGCCGCGAGCCGAAAGCACCCCGGGTCACCGGGCAGCGGCCGGTGACGGCGCTCGATGGACCCGCGGGCGCGGCCAGCGACCTCGGACGTACGCAATCGATCTGCCCTCGGTGCCGGCGGGTACTCGACGCCCGCCTCCTGGCCCGCGACGGAAGAGTCCTCCTTTCGCGCACCTGCCCAGACCACGGCCCTTTCGAGGCCGTTGTCTACGGCGACGCCGAGCGCTACCTCGCGATTCAGCGGTTCAACAGCCCCGGCGAGGAACCGCTCGCGCGCCAGACGAAAGCCCTCCGTGGCTGCCCTCACGACTGCGGGATCTGCCCCGAGCACGCCCAGCACACCTGCCTCGGGATCATCGAGGTGAACACCGGCTGCAACCTCGACTGCCCGATCTGCTTCGCCGATTCCGGCACCGGCTTACAAGAGCACGGCTACTCGCTCTCGCTCGAGCAGGTGGAATCGATGCTCGATGCCTTCATCCGTGCCGAGGGCGAGCCCGAGGCCGTGCAGCTATCGGGAGGTGAGCCCTCGATCCACCCCGAGATCCTCGCCATCCTCGCCGCGGCGAAGGCACGCGGCATCGAGCTGGTGATGCTGAACACGAACGGGATCCGTCTCGCCCGCGACCCGCGGTTCGCCCCAGCCCTGGCCGAGCTTGGAATCCACGTCTACCTGCAGTTCGACGGCTTCGACGAGGCGACGCAGGTTGCGATCCGAGGCAAGCGGCTGACCGAAGAGAAGCTGCGGGCGCTCGATCGCTGCGTCGAGGCCGGGGTGAGCGTGTCGCTGGCGGCGGCGATCGAGCGCGGCGTGAACGAGCACGAGGTCGGGCCGATTCTCAGGTTCGGGATCGGACACCCGGCGGTGACTGGCGCCTTCTTCCAGCCGGTCACCCACTCCGGGCGCTTCCGCGTCGAGACGGAACCGCTCGACAAGCTCACGAACTCCGACGTCATCGAGGCGATCGCCTGCCAGCTCCCGCAGTGGTTTCGAGGAGACGACTTCGTCCCGGTCCCCTGCTGCTCGCCGTCCTGCCGATCCGCGACCTTCGCCCTCTACGACCACGAGGATGTCGTTCCCTTGACGCGTCTCGTCGACGTCGAGCGCTACCTCGACTACGTCACCAACCGGGCGATCCCCGACCTCGCGGTGCGCGAGGCACTGGAGGGGCTGTGGTCGGCGAAGGCCGCCGGCGGGAGCGAGCCGGTCGCCGAGCGGCTCGAATGCGTGGCCTGCGCGACGGCGATTCCGGCCGAGCTGCGCGAGGTCGCCGCACGCGGCTTCATGATCGTCGTCCAGGATTTCCAGGACCCCTACACGCTCGACCTCGGAAAGCTCCGCAAGTGCTGCGTCTCGGAGATCACGCCCGACGGGCGGCTGATCCCGTTCTGCGCCTACAACTCGGTCGGCTACCGCGAGCAGGTGAGGAGGGAGCTATCGAGGCGGATCTGAAGGGGGCCTGCGCGGCCGTCTACGCCGACCCCGCGGTGCGCTGGCTCCTCGGTGGTGAGCTCCATCCCGGGGGCGAGCGGTCGACGCGGCGCGCGCTCGAGCTGATCGCCGTCGCACCCGGCGAACGGCTCCTGGACGTCGCCTCGGGCGGCGGCGAATCGGCGATCCTCGCGGCCCGCGAGTTCGGCGCGATCGTCGCGGGCGTCGAGTACTCGCCGGACGCTGTTCGGGCGGCGCAGGCCGAGGTGGATGCGACGGGCCTCTGCGATCGGGTCGGCTTCGTGCGCGGCGACGCCGAGGCGCTGCCGTTCTCAGACTCCGCGTTCGACGCCGCCCTCTGCGAGTGCTCGCTCTGCACCTTCCCCGACAAGGAGCGCGCGCTCGCCGAGCTCGGGCGGGTCGTCCGCGCCGGGGGCCGGCTGGCGATCGCGGACGTCGTCGCCGACCACGCGAACCTCCCCGACGCCCTCCGCGGCGCGATGGCCCGGGTGGCTTGCGTGGGCGAGGCGCTCTCTGCCGACGGCTACCGCCTGCTGATCGAGGACGCCGGGTTCGAGCTCCTCGCAACCGACGACCGGGCCCCCGACGCGGCGGCGCTCGCCCGGCGTCTCGAGGATCGCCTACGCGGGGCGAGGCTCCTCGGGTGGGGCGGCGGCGATGCCTCTCCGGTCAGCATCGAGGAGGCGATCGCGCTCGTCCGCCTCGCGCGCGACGCGCTCGCCGAGGGACGGCTCGGTTACGCGATCTTCGCCGCGGCTCGCCGATGACCGCGCTCTGGATCGCGGTGGGCGTGCTCGGCGCGCTGCTTGTCGGCGGGATGGCTGCGATGTTCCTGCTGCTCGCGATGGGGCGGCTTCACCTCGACCTGGACTGGGGTCGGAGCATCCACGAGATCGGCCCGATCGAGATCCGGATCGCGGCGCCCCGTGAGCTCGTCTTCGAGCTGATCGCCGCCCCCTACCTGCGTCGCGCGCCCCGGGACACGGGGATCGAGGTCCTGGCCCGGGGCGCCGACCTCGCCGTCGCCCGCCACCACACGAAGGTTCACTTCTACGAGGCGCGCACCGTCGAGGTCATCGAGTTCGAGGCGCCTGCGCGGGTGGGATTCAGGCACCTGGCCGGCCCCGTCCCCCACGCGATCGAGGAGTTCACCCTCGTGGACGCCGAGGGGGAGACCGAGCTCAACTACGGCGGCGAGGTGGGGATCGACTTCTTCGTCGTCGGGCGGCTGGCCGGACGCCACTGGGTCCGACCCCAATGGGAACGCGCCGTCGGCGAGCACCTCGAGGCGCTCAGGAAGCGCGCGGAGGAACGGAGCGACCGAGAGTCCGCCCGCCGGCAGACGCCGAGCCGCGGTCGAACCTCGGGCTGAGCCCGGCGTCTCTCGGGAGCCTCGATCGGAACGCGCCGAAGCCGCCGAGAAGCGCTGGGAGTCCGGCGGGATGCTCGCCCGATCTCTCGCCGGACGGACTCGACGTCTGAAGTTCGGAGACGTATCCAGACGCCGTGGGCTTCGAGGTCGACAGAGCGTGGAGGAATTCCAGAGATCCACGCCGCTCGCGCTCTATCCGAGCCCCAAATCGAGCCCCTATGCTGATCGTCCGTGGCTGACAAAGACGAGATCCGCGCCTACGTGTCCTGGTACGTCGATGCCCTCGTCGCGGCCGCAAAGGCAATCGACGGCGGCGAGGACGCGGCGACGCTGATCCGCGAGCGAGTCGACGAACTCAGCGAGCCCGAAGCGCGGAACGTCTTGCAGGTGATGATCGCGCACCACGCGCAACAGGCGCTCAAAGAGGGACGCGCGGGGGCTTAGCTCTTGTCCTCCATCTGTCTGGCGGATCTTCCGAGTCTCGTTCGCGCGCCACCAGCAGGGCGATCAGCAGGAACGCCAGCACCGAGGTACAAGGTGGTCGGCTGGAAGGCGACGCCGGAGCTACGCGCGAAGGCATGGGCGCAGACGCTCATCGACAATCCGTTCCCCGACTAGCGCGAACCCTAGTCGAGGCGTTTGGTTTCCACGAAGACATAGTCCTCGCGGTCCCTGCCGAGCGTCTGACTCACCTGCTGACGCGCCGCCTCAGGATCACCCGCCTCAACGACCATGTCGATATGGCCCTCCGGCAAAGCGCCCGGCTGGAATTTCGCACGGGCGAGCGTCGAATAGTCCTCGTCGAAGTTGCTCGTTCGGATCGTGATTCCGAACCGCACCGTCCCGCGAGCATACGGCCGGTTTCTGGGTTGCGGCTGGCTACGCATCGCGCGGCGGGCCGTGCCAGCGGGCCGGACGGGGGAGCGTCCGGTTGCGGCGTCGGCACTCCGCGATGCCCGCCTCGTCACCCAGCCGATATCGACGGTGATCTTCCAATCGCCCCAGTGATGCTCGACCTTGACGTTGGGCGATCCCTTGCCCGTTGAAACATGGAAGCCTCGCTTCGCGCCCATCACCTCGTCGATCACTGCCTCGACGGTGTCGATGCCGAAGGCCTCGAGGCCCCACCTCGAATCAGGCGAGACGACCCATACGCGGCCATTGCGATAGCGGCGCCGGGCCTGCCGGGGAGGGCGCCTTTGCTCTGCGACTCCGAGACGGAAGCGAGCGCTGAGCGCCTCAGCCTTGGCGCCCGCCAACGCCTTCTCGGCTTCCGTCGCTGCTGGATCAGCGGCCAGCGCTTGAAGCTTGCCGACGAGTCGGCTGGCTTGGGCGCGATCCACGGCTAATAAATATCCCGTTCGTTCGTAGTTGAAGCAATTTCAGCCCAAGGTGATCTCGCCGGCCATCGGGCCGCTAAGTCTCCACCGGCTTTTGGCTGACTGGTGCGAGAACACCGCTGGCCAGCGCGCTGCGCAAAAACGGTCGCCTAATCCCACAGCCCGCTGGCTTCGAGGCCCGGTGTCTCGCATCTAGTCTCGGGCCGGTGGGCGCGTCCGCAGAGGGGGCAGGGCGGGGGATCAGTGGGCACGGGGTCTATCGCCGATCCGGGTCAATCCAACTTCTCAGCGACTTCCTCCGCTCGTCCCTGCTTCTCGACGATCCAGAAGTCCGGGTACTCCTTGACGACGACTTCCACATCCGATGCGACGTGCTCCGGTGCCACTACAAAGCGACCCGGTTGCGAGCACGCCTCCTCCCAGTGCTTCGCCGAAAGCGGAAGCCGAGAATCGCAATGCAGCGTCACGCACTCGCATCGAAAGCCGGCGGTGGGAAGGTCGCGCCGAACCCATTCGGCCTTCACGTCATTGAGGTGTCGGCAGAAGGCCTCATTGAACGCGACGCGCTCCTCCCGCGTTCTGAACGGAAAGTTCGACCAGTCCACTGACTCCCTGCTGCCCTATTCCCAGTGCCCTCTAACACCGCCAAACCCTGCCAGGCAACCCAGTAGTAGTGGCCTCAAGGGGCGGGGCGAATCCCGCTCGCTTCCGCTTCCCGAAAATCAGTACCCCGTCACAAACGCCTACACAGCCTCCGCCGTGACGCCCACCGACGCACTTGGGATCGCCGACGCCTACGCCTGCATCCGCGCGCTCGTCGACGCGGCCCGCTCCCTGCCCTTGCACACCTGCCGCCGCACCACACAGGGAAGGGTTCCGGTCGAGTGCGTCCGGCTCGAGGGTGGCGAGCCGTACTACGACATCACGTACAACAACAGACGGCGACCGCCGCCGACCTGATCCACGTCCGCGGGATGAGCATCCACGGCATCACCGGCCTCAGCCCGATCAAGCAGGCCCGGGTCGCCCTCGGGCTTAGCCGGGACCTCACCGACCACGCCGCCTCGTTCTTCGCCGGAGGCGCGATGCCCGTCGGCTGGATGAAGACGATGGACTTCGGATGATCGAGCGCCACCACGGCGCTCTGCTCGACGGCGCTGGTGCCGAGATTGCGAGTCGCCTCGACGCGCTCGACGCCGAGCGGGAGCGTGACGCTGAGGCACGGGCGCACGACGCCTGATGCGACCGCGAGACCGTTGGTTCCGGCCCGAGGGTCACCCCTTCCTCCGGGCAGCCCTGCGCCTCTCCCCGCTTCGAGCGAGCATCCCTGCGACCCCGCTCGACAGAGTCAGCGGTTGGGGCTTCCGCTGCTTAGCCCACGCCTTCACGTCGGCGGCCCGCCACACCCGCGTCGCTCGTAGCCTCGCCACCGGCTCGGGGAAGTCAGGCAGCCGTGTCCATCGGCGCGCCTCCGTCCGCGTGGTATTCAACATCGCCGCCACCTCGGCGAGTCCTACGAGGTCGTCGCGCTTCTGCGCCATGTTCAAGATATTGACACCGCGTTTGGGTCACTACCGGGTCACGGCCGGCGGTGGGCAAGCGCAGAACATGGCTTGCCGATGGGAAGCGGCTGAAGGGATTCGAACCCTCGACCTTCTGCATGGCAAGCAGACGCTCTAGCCAACTGAGCTACAGCCGCGCGATGCCCGATTCTAGCTTCGCGCCTGGGACTCCGGGGACTCGGCCGCGAGGGTCGGGCTGACGTCTAGTTGCCCGGAAGCGGGCTTGCTGCCCACAGCTCGTTCGGCGCCGTCGACCTCGCCCCAGGCACCGAGGCGTTCAACCCCGAACCTGGTGGGGGCGATCCTCGGGTTGGACGACCCCGGGGGAGGGTGGTCGAGATCCGCCGCGGCTCGTGCCCGGCCTCGGCGAGGCCGTTGGCCAGTGCCATCGAGAAGCAGCCCGCGTGGGCGGCGCCGATCAACTCCTCGGGGTTGGTCCCCTCGCCGTCTTCGAACCGCGAGCGAAACGAGTAGGAGCCCTCGAACGCGCCGCTCCCCACGGCCATCTTCCCGTTGCCATCACGCAGCCCGCCCTCCCAGACCGCGCTCGCGCTCCTCACCGACATCGCTCACCTCCTCGTCGCTTTCCAGGCAGGCTGGTGGGTCACGACCCACTATCCGCCGGCGTCGAGCGTCGCGTTGACGAGCGCATCGGCGGCGGCGTTCGCGGCCCGCGGGACGTTGCGAATCGACCATCGCTCGAGCGCGGCGAGCGCCTCCCGGGCCGCCGCGTGGAGCGGCCGCAGCCCCGGATCCTTGACCCGGTACTCGCCCCGGACCTGGCGGACGATCAGCTCCGAGTCGCCAATCAACTCCACCTCGGCGGCGCCGAGGGCGCGGGCGCGCTCGATCGCGAGCAGCAGCGCCCGGTACTCGGCGACGTTGTTGGTGGCGACGCCGATCGCCTCGCTGCGCTCCTCGAGAACCTCTCCATCCGGGGTGGAGATCACCGCCGCGACCGCCGCCGGCCCGGGGTTGCCGCGGGCGCCGCCGTCGAAGTTGGCGACGAGCCTTCGGTCGCGGTCCGCCGCCCCGGCGGTCGGCGCGCTCAACCCGACTGGAGGCGGAGGCTCCCGTCGTCGGCGATCCGCGCATTCCAGCGCCGATCGGCTTCCGAGAGCTCGCCGATCTCCTTGCCCTTGCCGATCTCGCGAACCGCGCCGTGCTCGCCCGGGTCGATCGCCCACTGATACCAGGAGAGCTCCCAGGCCACCGTCACGGTCGCCGGCTTGCCGCGTCCGCCGAGCTGAATCGACGCCCGCGGGTCGCCCAGCGAACGGGTGAGGCCGGCGACGGTCCGGCGCGCCTCGCTGGCGTTGAAC
>JBKPNB010000103.1:0-14702 GCA_046732395.1 Actinomycetota bacterium
TGGGCTCGGAGATGTGTATAAGAGACAGCACCATGACCACGTTCGAGAACGCCTCGAGGTCATGCGGCCCGCGCGCCGACGCGGTCCGCTGGGCCCAGCCGATGCCGGCGCAGCAGACCGAGATCCGCAGTCCGCCCTCGGCCTCGGCGGCCGCCGCGACCGCCGCCGCGACCGCATCCGCATCGGTCACGTTAGCCGGCGCGAACCGCGCCCGCTCGCCGAGCTCGGCGGCGAGCGCCTCGCCCTTCTCGCCGTCGAGGTCGCAGATCACCACCGCGGCGCCCGCCTCGTGTAGCCGCCGCGCGGTTGCCGCGCCGAGCCCGGAGGCCCCGCCGGCGATCAACGCCCCGGATCCCTCGATCCTCATCGGGCGCGGAATCTAGAGGGTTGATGTGGGTTAGGCGCGTGCGCGGGGGCGCGCCAGGCCGAGCTGGGCGGTGCCCGAGGCCGAAGCCAATAGCCCAAGCGCTATTGGCGAGGCCGCGGGTGCCGAGCCAGCGACGGCATGGCGCCTCATCCGCGTGCGTGGATAACCCACGTCAGCCCTCTAGTCCTTCACCGAATCCACATGGACGGATGGGTAGCCTTGGCCCATCGCCCTCGCCGCCGCGCCCACCAAGGAGGGGATCGCCGCCCGCCTCGCCGAGGCGCGGAGGCGGACGCTTCTCCTCGTCGAGCCGCTGGCCGACGAGCAGCTCAACCGGGTCTACTCCCCGATCCTCAGCCCGCTCGCCTGGGACCTCGGCCACATCGCCAACTTCGAGGAGCTCTGGCTGGTCCAGCGGATCGGCGGGCGCGAGCCGCTCGACGGCCGCCTCGGCCGCCTCTACGACGCGATCGAGAACCCGCGGCGGATCCGCAACGAGCTGCCGATCCTTCGCGGCGACGAGCTGCGGGCATACATGGACGAGGTCCGCGCCCGGACGCTCGAGGTGCTCGACGGCCTCGACCTCGAGGCGGCCTCCGACCCGCTGCTCCGCGACGGCTTCGTCTACGAGCTGCTGATCGCCCACGAGCACCAGCACAACGAGACGATGCTCCAGCTCCTGCAGATGGTCGAGCGCTACGAGCCGGTGGAATGCGACATCGGCCCGGCCCGGGAGCCGGTCGCCGACGGGCCGGAGATGGTCCACCTCGGGGGCGGCGAGGCCGTGATCGGCGCCGCCGCCGGCGGGTTCGCCTACGACAACGAGCGTCCCCGCCACCGGGTCAAGCTGGCGCCGTTCTGGATCGATCGGACGCCGGTCTCGAACGCCGACTTCGCGGCGTTCGTCGAGGAGACGGGCGCCGAGCCGCCCGACTACTGGCGGCCGGACGGCGCCGGAGGGTGGGTGCGAGCCGCGATGGGGGAGACGGTCGAGCTCGATCCGCGGCTGCCGGTGATCCACGTCGACTTCAGCCAGGCCGAGGCGTTCGCCCGCTGGGCCGGCAAGCGGCTGCCGACCGAGCTCGAGTGGGAGGCGGCGGCGGCCGGCGCAGGCTCGGGACGCGCCAACCTCGACCAGCTCGCCTTCGGCTGCGCTCCGGCCGGCGCCTATGCCGACGCAGCCTCGGAGTGCGGCGCGGTGCAGATGCTCGGCGACGTCTGGGAGTGGACGGCGTCGGAGTTCAGCGCCTATCCGGGGTTCGAGCCGTTTCCCTACCGCGAGTACTCGGAGGTCTTCTTCGACTCCGGCCACCGGGTCCTTCGCGGTGGGTCGTGGGCAACTCGCCGCGGGGTCATCAGGGCCAGCTTCCGCAACTGGGACCTACCGGAGCGACGGCAGATCTTCGCCGGGATCCGCTGCGCGAGGGACGCGTAGGGAGAAGCGTGCGGGGCGCCACCACCAGCCGGATCACGATCGACGTCCACCTCCCACCGGGCGGACCGCTGTCGGGGATGGCGGCCGACGTCCGCGCCGGGCTCACCAAGCCGTTCAAGGAGCTCTCTCCGCGCTACTTCTACGATCGCCGCGGCTCGGAGCTCTTCGAGGAGATCACCCGCCTCCCCGAGTACTACCCGACGCGAGCCGAGCGGGCGATCCTCGAGGCCCACGGGGCCGAGATCTGCGCCACTGCCGGCGCACCGGCGACCCTGATCGAGCTCGGCTCGGGATCGGCGGCGAAGACGCGGGTGCTGCTCGACGCGATGCGCGACGCCGGCTGCCTGCGGGCCTACGCCCCGGTCGACATCTCCGAGCAGATCACCCGCGACACCGCGGAGGCGATCGCCTCCGAGTACGACATCGCGGTCCACGGCCTGGTCTGCGACTTCGAGCGCGATCTCGAGCGGATCCCGCTCGGCGGGCCGCGCGTGATCGCATTCCTCGGTGGCACGATCGGGAACTTCGAGCCCGCCCAGCGCGCCAGCTTCCTGGCCCGGGTCGCGAACCTCCTCGCCCCGGAGGACCGGTTCCTGCTCGGCACCGACCTGGTCAAGGACCGGGCCACGATCGAGGCCGCCTACAACGACTCCGCCGGGGTCACCGCCGCGTTCAACAAGAACGTCCTCGCGGTGCTGAACCGCGAACTCGGCGCCGACTTCGACCTCGACGTCTTCGAGCATGTCGCGATCTGGGACGACGAGAACCTGTGGGTCGACATCCGGCTCCGGTCGCTCGCGCGTCAGGTGATCGACATCTCCGTCCTCGGCATGCTCGTCGCCTTCGACCAGGGCGAGGAGATGCGGACCGAGATCTCGACCAAGTTCGCGCGCGACGGGCTGGCCGGGATCTACGCCGAGGCGGGGCTCGAGATCGACGGCTGGTGGACGGACCCGGACGGACTCTTCGCCCTCAGCCTCGCCCGCGCGCTCTGAGAAGCTGGCTCGGCTTCTGACTCGTTCCGGCGCCCGGTCAGGCCGGCGCCAGCGCCTCGATCATCGCTCCGAGCCGGTCCGGCGAGGTGACCGGGGTCAGGACCGGGAGGGTGATGCCCGCGCCGACGTAGGCCTCGAGGCGCTCCCGCATCGCCGCTGGCTCGCCGAAGATGAAGGTGTCCTCGATCAGCTCCCAGGGGGCGGCGGCGACGGCGCGCTCGCGATCCTTGGTTGCCCAGGCCGCGACCATCTCGTCGATCGCCTCGCCGTGGCCGAGCCAGCGGAAGAACGCTTCGTAGACCGGGACCGTGATGTAGGAGGCGAACATGAACCGGGCGAGCGGCTCGACCTCCTCGCGCGCCCCGGGCAGGCAGAAGAAGCGGCAGCCGAGCTCGAAGTCCGGCGGCGCCCCGTCGAGCGCCGCCGTCACGCGCTCGAGCCCCGACAGCGGCAGGAAGTTGGTGAAGGCGCCGTCGGCCTTCTCGACCGCCAGCCGGAGCATCCTCCCCCGCAGCGCGGCGAGGACGATCGGCGGCGGCGCGGAGGGTGCGCGCTCGAGCCTGAACCCGGTCGGGGTCCGCTCGCCGGCGAGCGCGGCGCGCATGAAGTCGACCGTCTCCGAGATTCGCGAAAGCGGGCGCTCGAACGGAAGCCCGTTCCAGCCGGCGACGATCCGATCGGACGAGGCGCCGATGCCGAGCGCGAAGCGCCCGCCGCTGGCGTCGGCGAGCGCGGCGGCTTCCTGCGCGAGCAGGGCCGGACCGCGGGTGAAGACGCCGACGACGCCGGTCCCGAGGCGGACGCGCTCGGTCCAGGCGGCGGCGAGAGCGAGCGGCGTGAAGCCGTCGGGGCCGTTCGTCTCGCCGCTCCAGAGGTCGGTGTAGCCGGCATGCTCGGCGGCCTCGACGAGCTCCCGATGGTCCGCGAGCGCGAGCCCGGGAAGCGGCAAGGTCAGTCCCCAGCGGCGGTCGGACATGGTGCGGCGGTCACCTTATCCGTGGGGTAAGCTCGGCAGGTGTGTCCATTGAGGGGCTTTGGCCCCGAAAGAGGCATGTAAGGGCGCCGAAGGCGCCCGCAAGTGATTTGGACTTCTCGCGGCTCAACCCCACGCGGGTCGTGGTCGGCGGCTTGGCCTCCACGCTGCTGGTGGTCAGCCTGCTGTTCATGCCGTGGTACTCGCTGTCGGTGAGCACGAATGTGGCGCGGCAGCCGGGGCCGAACTTCAATCCCGACGCGTTCATCTGCGGCAAGGGCGATCTCAGCTGCACCGGCTTCGAGACGTTCCCGATCATCCGCTGGCTGTTGATCGCCGCGGCGCTGGCGCCGCTCATCCTCGCCTACATCCTGATCCGCAGCCACCGGCTCTCGTGGCCTCCCGGCGAGATGACGATGGTGGCCGGGTTCGCCGCGGCGGTGCTGATCATCTACAACGGGATCATCGACAAGCCCGGGTCGGGGATCGCCGAGCAGGGCGTGAGCCTCGACTACGGCTACTGGGTGGCGCTCGTCTCCGCCGTGGTGATTGCCGCGACCGGCTTCGCCCGCTCGCAGGAGGGCCAGCGCAAGGTTCGAAAGGCCCCCGGAACGGTTTGAGCGCCGCGGAGCCCAGCAGCGGGAGCGTAATCTCCCATGACGTTCGCTCGGGTGAGAGGCCCGACCGAAACCTGGCCCTCGAGCTGGTCCGCGTAACGGAGGCCGCGGCGCTGGCCGCCGCCCGCTGGGTCGGGCGTGGCGAGAAGGAGTCGGCCGACCAGGCCGCGGTCGATGCGATGCGGCTGCTGCTGGACACGGTGCCGATGGACGGGATCGTGGTGATCGGCGAGGGCGAGAAGGACGAGGCGCCGATGCTCTTCAACGGCGAGCAGATCGGCGACGGCAGCCCGCCCGAGGTGGACATCGCCGTCGACCCGCTCGAGGGGACGCGGCTGACCGCGCGCGGGATGCCCTCGGCGCTGTCGGTGATCGCGCTCTCGGAGCGGGGGACGATGTTCGATCCCGGGCCCTGCGTGTACATGGAGAAGCTCGCCGGCGGCCCCGACGTCGCCGACGTCCTCTCGCTCGATGACCCACTCCCCGACGTGATCGGACGGGTCGCCGATCGCAAGGGGGTGGGCTCGGGCGACGTCACCCTGATCATGCTCGACCGCCCGCGACACGAGGAGAAGGTCGCCGAGATCCGCGAGACCGGCGCCCGGATCCGCTTCATCACCGACGGCGACGTCTCGGCCGCCCTGTTCGCGGTGATGAGCGGGACCGGCGTGGATCTGCTGTGGGGGATCGGCGGCACCCCCGAGGGCGTGCTGTCGGCGGCCGCGATCAAGTGCCTGGGCGGCCAGATCCTCGGCCGGCTGTGGCCCCGCGACGACGACGAGCGCCGGGCCGCCGTCGACGGCGGCTACGACCTCGACGAGGTGCTCGACGCCGACCGCCTGGTCGCCGGTGGCAACGTCTTCTTCGCCGCCACCGGGGTCACCGACGGCGAGCTCCTGCAGGGGGTCCGCTACCCCGGCGGCGGCAAGGCGCTCACCGAGTCGCTGGTGATGCGGACCCGGTCGGGCACAGTCCGCCGCGTCCAGGCCAGCCACGACCGGACGAAGCTGCGCGAGGTGACCGGCGGAAGGTATGGGTAGACGGTTTTGCTGGGTGGGGAGGCGGCGCATTCGCGCCGAACGTCGACTCCGTCACGCATAGGCTGACTCGGTCGACACTCGGTTTCCGGGCGGACACCTCGGATCGCCTGTCCCTACCTGCTAATCGGAGCAGGGCTTCGGCTGGACCTCGGTCAGCTCCCCGGTGTCGTGGAGCTCGTAGCGCAGCGCGTTGATCACCGCGCCGGCCATCAGCGCGAGGGCGACGATGTAGAACCAGACGAGCGCGATCAGCACGAACCCCACCGTTCCACCGATCTCCCCGACGCTCGACACCTGGGCCAGATAGAACGGATAGATGGCGTTCGCCGCCGCCGTCGTCAGTGTCACGAACAGCGCCCCCGGCCAGACGCCGGCCCAGGGCACGTGGCCCTTCGGAACGAAGTAGTAGATCGCGGAACAGATGACGAACGTCAGCAGCATCGCCGCGGCGAGCAGGACGATGTTGAGCGCCGTCTGACTGTGAGCGAGGAAGGGGATGTTGTCGGCGGTGTTGCCGACCGCGCTCTCGAGCGTCGGGATGACGACGCTCGCGGCCAGGAACGCCATCAGCCCGAGCAGCATCGCGAGCGCGAAGCGCTTCTGCTCGAGCCAGCCCCGGCACTGGACGTGGTAGATGCGGCAGAACGCGGTGTCCATCGCCCCCCAGAACGAAGTGCCGATCCAGATCGCGCCGAGCCCGGCGGCGACGCCGATCGGCGTCGAGTGGGTGCGGATGCCGTGGAGCGCGTCGTGCAGCGTCTGGGACTTGACCGCTGGGAAGAGATGCTGGAGGTCGTTTCGCACGCTCTGTTCGACGTCGGGGCTCTGGATGACGCGGCCGAGGATGAAGAGCGCCAGGAGCGCAAACGGAAACAGCGCGAGGACGAGGTTGTAGGCCACCATCCCCGCGAGGCCGGTGATGTTCTCGCGGTAGGCGCGATCCCAGAAGGCGCGCAGGTAGCGGCGAATGCGGGCGCCGCGGCGGTCGGCCGGCACCTCGGAACGGTCGACCCGTGCCCGCCCCGGCCCGGAGCGGGCCACTGAGCCCACCGGCGGCCCCTCGGGAGTCGCGATCGGCTCTTACCCCCGCTCGGTGGCTTTGCGGGCGGCATCGATCGCCCGGCTTAAGAGGCGAACGCCGAGCGTCGCCGCCTCGGCGGTGACCGCGATCCCCGCCCAGGCGAGGTCCTCGAGGCCGGCGCCGCCCTCCTCGGACGCCGCGGCGGGGGCGGAGGGCTCATCCGCCGCAGGGCGCAGGCGGGGGCTGGGCTTTGGCCGGGGCGCCTCGGCGATGCGGTCGGTGGCGGGCGCGCCTTGGGACTCGGCGGCCGCGGCTCGGCGCGGGCTCCTGGTCCCGGGTCGCGAGCGTGGGAGCTTCCCGAACAACCCCGAGTCGCCTTCCCCTGGGCCCTCGCTCATCGGCTCATTCCAGCGCCCGCGGCGGACGCGCAGCGCGACGCCGTAACTGTGGCGTCGGCGAAGTGTTCTTGCTCACCAGAGCCGGGTGCCCGCGCACGGGTCGGTGCAAACGGCGGGAATTCCGCCACGTTGGGCGAAGTCCGCTTGACTTCAAAAAATATAGTGATTACGATGCAAACGGGCGTTTGAGGATTATTCCTGGACGTTTCACTGCCATCGCGCTGGGGCCTGCCATCCGGAGCGCGCGGGTCGGCCACTGGGCCGGTCGCGTCCCGAGGGCGGACTGCACCCGTCGAGGCGCTCGTGGCGTATGCGGCTACGCTCGATAGAGGCATCGAACCGAAACCCTCCCCGAAACCGTAGAGAAGGAAGACGAGAGCAAGCGAATGCTAGTCGCGGAACTCCAGGAGCTGGATGAGGTCAAGGGCCTCGTCAACAAGGGCCACCAGGAAGGTGTGATCGCGTTCGGCGAGGTCGCGAGCGCCCTCGCCGAGGTCGACGTCGACGAATCCGACATCGAGGAGCTCTACGGCTACCTCGAGGGCCAGGGCATCGAGCTGGTCGACGACCCGGACCCCGGCGCGCCGGCGGGCGCCGCGGTCGAGCGCGAGGACGGCAAGCGGGGCAAGCGCCGCAAGACCGCGGCGCTCGACCTGAAGCCGGACATGACGACCGACTCGCTCCAGCTCTTCCTCAAGGACATCGGCAAGGTCCGGCTGCTGACCGCGGCCGAGGAGGTCGAGCTCGCGAAGCGGATCGAGCGCGGCGACCTCGACGCCAAGCAGAAGATGGTCGAGTCGAACCTCCGGCTCGTAGTCTCGATCGCCAAGAACTACCGCAACCAGGGGCTGCCGTTCCTGGACCTGATCCAGGAGGGAACGCTCGGCCTCGTCCGCGCCGCCGAGAAGTTCGACTACCGCAAGGGCTTCAAGTTCTCGACTTACGCGACCTGGTGGATCCGGCAGGCGATCGCCCGCGCGCTCGCCGACAAGGCGCGGACGATCCGGATCCCGGTCCACGTCGTCGAAAAGCTCAACAAGATCGGGCGGGCGGAGCGCAAGCTCGTCACCGAGCTCGGCCGCGAGCCGACCCCGGAGGAGATCGCCGAGGTGACCGGGATCGACCCCGAGGAGGTCGACCAGATCAAGCGCTCCGCGCAGGCACCGGTCTCGCTCGAGAAGCCGGTCGGCGACGAGGAGGAGTCGGAGTTCGGGCAGTTCATCGCCGACGAGAAGGCGGAATCGCCGTTCGACCGGGCCGCCGACCTGCTCACCAAGGAGGCCCTGCGCGAGGCGCTCGAGAACCTCTCCTACCGCGAGCGCCGGGTGCTCGAGCTTCGCTACGGGCTGGGCGGCGAGCATCCGCGGACGCTCGACGAGGTCGGGCGGACCTTCAACGTCACCCGCGAGCGGATCCGGCAGATCGAGAACCAGTCGCTGAAGAAGCTGCAGTCGCTCGCTGAAGCTCAGAAGCTGCGCGAAGTCACCTGAGCGCCGATAGCCGTCGCCTGGCTACGTCATCGGTCGCTCGTGTGCGTTAGCACACATCTCTCCCTGCTTCCTTGCCAGGCTCGGCTCTTGGCGCTCAGGGGTCGAGCGCCTTCACGAAGCGGTAGGTGATCGCGAGGGGCTCGAAGCCGACCTTGCGGTAGAGGGAGGGCGTCGTCTCGTCGGCGTCGGTGATGACGAACGTGAGGTCGTGCCCCTCGGCGGCAGCGGCGGAGGCGGCGGCGCTCACCACGGCCCGCGCGAGGCCGCGGCCGCGGGCGGTCGGCGTCGTCGCCACGTCCTCGACCTGCGCGGTGTGCCCGTCGGCGCGCAGCCACGCGCGGGCGAGCACCTCTCCCTTCTCGCGGACCGCGAACCAGCGGCTCGGGATCGTCGCCAGCCGGCGGTCGAGCTCGGCGAGCTGGTCGGCCAGCTCCTCGTCGCCGGGAAACGACTCGAGCGTGAGCTCGCGGCGACTGGCCGCCACCTCGGCGCCGTCGACCAGCTCGACCTCGACCGCTGGCGCGTCGGGGGTCGAGCGCAGCGTCATCACCGCGAATCGCGTCGTCTCGTAGCCGAGCCCACCGAGCCTCCGGGCAAGCCGCGCGCCGACGGCCTCGTCGGCGACGACGACCGTCGCGTGGGCGAGGCCGGAGGCCGTCGCGACCGCGGTCGCCTCGGCGTCGATCGCGCCGGCATCGAGGTCGTCGAAGCGCTCGAGGCTGAGGTAGTTGGCGTCCCAGACCTTCGGCAGCGTCGGGGTGACGAACGCGGTGCCGCGGCTCCACGGCCGGCGCTCGTCGATAGCCGGGGCGTCGACGACAGCGAGGAAGTCGAGGATCCGGCGGCGGTCCCGATCGCCCCGCGAAGTCACTTCAGTTCGTAAAGCATTAGCTATACTCGGCGTGGTGAGGGGCCCAGGTTTGCGAGACGGCGCTTCCCCCGCACGATCTTGAATGACTGAACCTCCCTGTCCCGTCAGTTGCTGCGCGGAGATCATCTCCGGCAAGTGGACGCTCCTCGTGATCCGCGACCTTACCGAGGGCGAGCGGCGGTTCTGCGAGCTCGAGCGTTCGCTGGAGGGGATCAGCCCGCGGACGCTGTCGCTGCGGCTGCGGGCGCTCGAGGATTGTGGCGTCGTCGCCCGCAAGACCTATCCCGAGGTCCCGCCCCGGGTCGAGTACGGGCTCACCGACAAGGGCCGGGCCCTGGTGCCGCTGATCGAGGACATGCGCCGGTACGGCGAGCGCTGGCTCGTCGGCGACGCCAGGCGCGCGCGGGAAGCCGTAGCGGCTTAAGAGCGCGGGCAGGTCGCATGTCGCAGGTGGCATGTGGACCACCTGCCACCTGCCACCTCCGCACCTGCAACCCCGCTTGCATTGAAGGAGCGGCCCAGGGCCGGACGAAGCCTCCGCGTCATGCAGGATCTCGTCGTCCGCGAAGCGCTTCAGACGATGGCCTTCGATGCCGCCGAGCGCCTTCGTGAGCTGATCGCCGCCGGGGCCGAGATCCCCTACGAGGTGCGCGAGCCCGGCGACGCCTCGCCGCTCTGCGAGTACACGCCGCAGACCGCCCGCTTCGTCCGCGACCACGTCGGGGCGCTGCGCGAGCTCGACTCGTTCGGGGCGGCGTGCGCGGCGCTGGATATCACCAACCTCTCGGGTCCCTACCTGGAGTCGATCGGCGCCGAGGTCCCGGCCGAGCCGCGGCGGCGCGCCGAGCTCGCTGCGATCGTTTTCCTCGCCCGGCTCTGGCACCGTTCGACCGACTTCGCGGCCGCGCCGGAGCGCCTCGACGCGGCGATTGCCGAGGTCGAGGCCGGCGGCGAGCTCGACGCCGGCGAGATCGAGGTCGTGGTCCCGATCCGCGGCCTTCAGATGCCGACGGATCGCCTCGACCTGGCGACCGCGACGCTCGTTCGCGCCGACATCGTCGAGGTCCCGGCCGAGGCCAGGAGCTCGGAGGGATCGGGCGCGGCTGGGTGGCAGCCGACCTTTCTCGCGGTGGCCAGGGTGGGGGAGACCCCGGATGGCGACGAGGCGCCCGACGCCGGCGCCCGGGCGGTGGAGGCGTTCCGCCAGCTGGTGACGACGCTGCGCCTGTTCAAGCCCGGCGGAGTCGGGCTCGGGCCGCATGCCTGGGCGCGGACCGGCGGCGACCGGTGGCGGCGGATCGCGACCGGCGAGCGGCGCCCGCGACCCGGCGGGTACGTCCTCGCCGAGGACGAGCTCGCCGATCTCGTCTCCCTCTCGCGGGCGCTCGCCGAGCGCTCGACGCCGTTCGGCCGGCCGGCACGAGATCGGGGCGGGCTCGCCGGCGCGCTGGCGCGCGCGACGTCCCGCTTCGAGGCAGGGCTCGAGCGGCGCGCGGTGCTCGAGGCCCTCAACGACTACCTGCTCGCGCTCCGCTTCCTGCTCGACGGCGGCGGTCCGGCCGACCTCGGCCTGTCGATCCGGGTCGCGGCGCTCTGCGCCGAGCCCGACGAGCGCGGGGCGACGAAGGCCGTCGTCGAGCGCGCGCTGGCGCTCGAGCGCGAGCTGTGGATGGGCGAGCCGAGCCCCACCGGCGACGATCAGCTCGGGCCGGTGGAGACCGCCGCGTGGGTCGAGGAGCTGACGAGGGCGATCCTCAAGGACGCCGCCTGCGGACACCTCGGCGCCGACCTGCGCGCGACGGCCGACGAGATCCTGCTCGCCGACGGGCTCGCGATCGGCGACGGCAGCAACGCCCAGCGCGGCAGCACCGCCGAGTGGTCGCTGCCGGAGGAGGGTGAGCTCGAGCCCGAATGGGCGAGCGAGGACGAGGCGGCCGCGGCCCAGGACGACGAGGAGGCCGAGGTGGGCTCGGCGGATGAGCCGTTCGCGGATGAGGTCGCCGGGACGGAGAAGGTCCCGGAGGCCGAAGGTCGAATCCCCGTCGAGCAGGCGACTTTCCCGAAGCTCGAGGAGGAGAGGTTGACGGCGCACGCGCAGGCAATGAGGTTCGACGTGGATGAGGCTCGAAACGAGCGCCCGACGACCGCGCTCGAGGCCATCGAGCCCGCCGCCGGCGAGCGCGCCATGGAGCGCGAGATCGAGCGGCCGGACCTCGCCGAGCGCGTCGCGTACCTCTTTCCCCGCCCCGAGCCGTGCGAGTGGGACGTCCCCGAGGTCTCCTACGACCGGCGTCGCCGCGCCGACGTCGAGGTCCAGGCTTCCTAGCTTCCTCCTCCGATCACCCAGGTAGAGCGGGTCCAGGCCGCCGGCTGACGCCGGCGGTCTCGACCCGCCTGCGATCAACGCCGGAGCAGAGGGCCGAGGGCGGCGGTGAACGCCGCGGGGGTGAGGTCCGCGGGCCGCAGCTCCTGGGGTGCCTTCCCTCGCTGCTCTACGTAGAACGTCGGTGTCGAGTCGACCCCCAGCGTCGAGGCCTTCGCGCTCGCCGAGTCGAGGACTGCCGACGCCGCCGCCGAGCCCGCCTCCCGCAGCGCCCTGCCCGGGTCGAGCCCGGGGGTCGCCCGCGCGATCTTCCGCAGGTAGGTGTCGGTCGCGTACCCCGATCCCTCGTCGCCCTGGTTCTCGTAGGCCAACTCCATGAAGTCCCAGGCCCGACCCTGGAGGGCGGCCGCGGACGCCACCCGCGCGATCCGCTCCGAATCGTCGCCGAGAATCGTCAGCAGCTCGAGCCGAAGCCGGAGCCGCCCGCCGCGGACGTAGCGGCTGACGACGTCGGGGAGGACGTCGCGCGCGAAGGCACCGCAGAACGGGCACTGGGGATCGGCGAACTCGACCAGGGTCGCGGGCGCGCCGGTGCGGCCGAGCTCCACCCCCCGCTGCGGGATCCCGCCGAGCGTTCCCTCGACCCGCCGCGACTGCGCCGGCAGGTCGCCGAGGTCGACACTCGTCGAGGCGCCGAGGACGACCACGGCGACGCCGGCGACGATGGCCGCGAAGAGCCCGACCGCACCGAGCTGCCAGACGCGGCTCCGGCGTGAGCACTCACTCACCGGTTGGCGGCGAGCGCTGCCCGCTCCTCCGAGCCGGCCGCGAACAGGTATCGGTTCACCTCGACGAGCCCCGCGAGGTCGTGAACATCGTCGTCGAAGTAGGGCACCTGGATCACCTCTCGCCGCGAGAGCTCGGCGGCGAGCCTCTCGACATTGGCACGGTCGCGGGCCGCCAGCCCCTCGAAGTCGCGGTGGTTAGCGGCGACCCGTGCCGCGAGCTCGGGATCGCCGAGTGTCCCGCCGAGGGCCGCGTCGAGTCCGCCCGCGGGCGCCTGCCCGTTCCCCTCGAAGTGGACCTTGTTGACCACCACACCCCCGAACGGGAGGCTGGCCTCGACGAGCCTGCGGTGGAAGTCGGCGGCCTCTGAGATCGGCTCCCCCTGGGGTGCGCAGACGACGAGGAAGCACGTCCGCTCGTCCGCCAGCAGCGCGTTCACCTTCCGCGCCCGCTCGCGAAAGCCGCCGACCATGCCCCCGAAGGCCTGGAAGAACTCCGCGAGGTCGTCGAGGAGGTCGACGCCAGTGATCCGGCGGAGCACCGAGAACATGACGGAGGCACCCCCGCCGACGATCCGGGTGGCGAACCCGGTCGGACGCATGAACACGCGCAGCGCGCGGCCTTCGATGAACTGGACGAGCCGGCGGGGGGCGTCGAGGAAGTCGAGCGCGTTCCGACTTGGCGGGGTGTCGAGGACGAGGAGGTCATAGCGGCCCTCGGCCCAGAGCTCGTAGAGCTTCTCCATCGCCATGTACTCCTGCGAGCCGGCGAGCGCCGCCGAGAGCTGCTGGTAGATGCGGTTGGAGAGGATCCGCTCGCGCGTCTCGGGGTCGGGGGCGTAGCGGCGGATCACCTCGTCGAAGGTCTCCTTCGCGTCGAGCATCATCCCCCACAGCTCACCGGCGTCGGCGTCGAGCCCGGCGCCGGCCAGCAGCTCCGGCTCGATCCGCCGCGCCTCGTTGTCCAGCTCCGCGAGGCCGAACGAGTCGGCGAGCCGCTTCGCGGGATCGATCGTCAGCACCGCGACCTTGCGGCCGCGGGCCGCCATCCCGGCGCCGATCGCGGCCGAGGTGGTGGTCTTGCCGACGCCGCCCGACCCCGCGCAGATGCAGACGCGCTTGCCGTCCAGGATCTCGGCGACCCCGGCGCCGTCGACGCTCAAACGACCTCCTCGGCCAGCCCGCGGACCTCGTCGAGGCCGATCTCGGGCTCGAACAGGAACGGAAGCTGGAGGACCGGGGCCCTGATCAGCTCCTCGAGCCGCGCGAGCTGCCGGCGCTGGGCGGTGGCGCGGCGATGCTCGCTGACCGCGGCCAGACACGCCCTGCGGACCCCGCCGTCGCTCGCCGCCGCGGCCGCGGCGAGCCGCGTCGCCTCGTCGGCGTCGAACCGCTCGGGGTAGAGCCCGTTCATGTAGACCCCGTCGACCGCAGCTCCGACGGTCTCGGTGAGGTCGCGCTCGAGCGCCGCCGTCTCGTTCACCGGCATCTCCTCCGGCAGCGCGACGATCGCCACCCCGGTCCTGCGGTGGTCGGTGATGAAGGCGTCGAGCGCCTGCGCCTGCCCGGCGATCGGCCCGACCCGCGCCACGTTCGCGAACGTCCGCGGGGTCTCGAGAAACCCGACCCCCTGGCCGGTCGCCGGCGCGTCGACCACCACCAGGTCGTAGTTGCGGCCGCTCGCGACCTTGCGGTCGAGCTGCGCCAGCTCCCAGATCTTCCCGATCGTCACCAGCTCGCGAAGCCCGGGCGTGGCGGCCGCCAGGTAGCTGAAGATCCGCGAGCGAAACAGGAGATCGCGCATCGCCCGGACCCTGAGCTGGAGGAGGACGTATTCCCGCATCGACTGATCCGGGTCGATCGAGATCGCCCACAGGTTCTCGGCCATCTCGACCTCGTGGAAGCCGACCTCGGCGTGGTGGAAGATCCGCGACAGGCTCTCCTGGGCGGCGACCTCGCAGAGGATCGTCCGCTTGCCGCCGGCGGCGGCGGCGAGGCCGATCGCCAGCGCGACGGTCGATTTGCCGACCCCACCCTTGCCGGTGACGATCACCAGCCGCTTGTCGAAGAGGTCACGCACCACCGGATCATTTCAGTGCACCGGAAGGAAACGTCCCGGCTCGTGCGAATAACCGCGATCAAATGGGACTTTTCAACCGCGGATCGCGCTCCGACCCAGAGCAACCTCGTCGCCAGAATCCCGAACGGGGCTGGGACGCAGAACCCGACGCGCCGAGCTCGAACGGCAACCAGGCGGACCCCTGGGAGCTCGAGGCTCCGGCCCCGGCCGAGCCCGACGTGGCGGACGTCTCACCGCGGCCGGCGCCGACGCAGGCGCCGTCCGAGCCGGCCCCCGCCGAGCCCGGCGCCGACGGGCCACCCCCGTC
>JBKPNB010000104.1:0-12719 GCA_046732395.1 Actinomycetota bacterium
GGCGCCATGGAACGGCCCGCACAGGTAGTCGCGCTGCTGGCGCTCGACACCTGACGTCGGGCGAGCGCCCGCCACCACCGCGTCGGCGCCGGCCATCAGCCTCGCTCCCGGGCCGGAAGCGGGACGTCCCGCCGCGGGCCCCGCCTCCCGCCCCGGCCGGCGGGACCGCGGGCGGCGGCCTCGGTGAGCGCCTCGAACAGGCGGCTTCGCTCGTCGGCCTCCGGATGCCACTGGACGCCGAGCACCCAGCCCCCGTCGTCCGCCTCGATCGCCTCGACGAGGCCGTCGACGGCGGCGCGGGCGCTCACCGCTAGCCGATCGCCGAGCTCCTCCACACCCTGATGGTGATGGCAGCGAACGGTGTAGACCTCCTCTCCGATCGCGGCCGCGGCGAGCGACCCGGGCTCGACGATCACCTTGTGCTCGGTCCCCTCGAAGCTGCCCAGGGCGCGCCGGTGCGGGTTCGGAGCATCCGGCGCCACCTCCTGTCGCAGCGTGCCGCCGAGCGCGACGTTCAGGACCTGCATTCCGCGGCAGATCCCGAGCAGCGGCAGCCGGCGGTCGAGCGCCGCCCGAACGAGGGTGATCTCGAACCGGTCGCGCTCCGGGGAGGTGGTCTCGGTGGCCGGATCGCGGTCCGCGCCGTAGGTCGCCGGGTCGACGTCGGCGCCGCCGATCAGCAGCAGCGCGTCGATCCGGTCGAGGAGGTCGGGGTGCGGTCGCTCGACGATCGGAAGCAGTAGGGACGCGGCGCCGGTTCGCTCCACCGCCCCGACGTAGGACTCGGCGACCACCTGCGCGGGCTGGTCCCAGAACGACCACCGCGCCCGCTCCCGCGCGGCGGCGATGCCGATGACCGGCCCCGGGTCCACCTCAGACGGCTCGGGTGTAGCGCTCGCGCTCCCAGTCACTCACCGCCTCCCGCCAGGCCTTGAGCTCCCAGGTCCGCGAGGTCGCGTAGTAGTCGCAGAAGCCCGCGCCGAGGGCGGCCCGGAACTCGGCGTCGTCCTCGAACGCCCGGAGCGCGCTCTCGAGCGAGCCGGGCAGCGGCGGCAGGTCGCTGCGCTCGCAGGCATCGCCCTCGACCGCCGGCGGCGGCTCTGCCCCGCGCTCGATCCCGTCCGCCGCGGCGGCGACGAGCGCCGCCAGCGCCAGGTACGGGTTGGCGTCGGCGCCGGGACGCCGGCACTCGATCCGCCAGCGCTCGACCGGCCCGGTGCGGATCGCGCGCACGGCCGCGGTGCGGTTCTCGTGGCCCCAGCTCAGGTTCACCGGGGCGAACCAGCCGGGGACCAGCCGCTTGTAGGAGTTGAGGGTCGGGTTCAGAAGCAGCGAGGCCGCCGGCAGGTGGTCGAGGATGCCCGCGACGGCGCCGCTGAACGGTGGGGCGAGCTCCTCCCCCGCGTCGGCGGCGCCGAACGCGTTCGACCCCTCCTGCCAGCAGGACAGGTGGAGGTGGCCGCTCGACCCCTCCTCGCCGGGGGTCGTCTTCGCGAGGAAGCTCGCGACGAGCCCCATCGAGGCCGCAACCGACTTCACCGCGAGCTTCACCAACACCGCGTCATCGGCGGCGCGCAGCCCGTCGGTCGCCGCGAGGTTGAGCTCGAGCAGCCCGGGGCCGGCCTCGGTGTGGATGCCGGCGAGCTCGACGCCGAGCGTCTCGAGCGCCGGCTCGAGGGCGGCGATGAAGGCGTCGAAGCGGGCCAGCTCGGTGAACGTGTAGCTGAGGCCGCTCGAGAGCGGCGCGCCGTCCGCGTCGCGCAGCCGCACCTCGTATTCGAACGCCGCCCGCACGTCGTAGCCGAGCTCGGCAATCGCCGCGAGCGCCCGCCGCGTGGCCTCGCGCGAGGCGAGCTCCGACGGCTCGCCGTCCGCCCCGAGCGGCGTGGCGAGGCAGACGCGCCAGCCCGGGAGCCAGGAGAGCTCGCGCAGGGTCGCCTCCTCGACGCGAAGCTCGACGTCAGCGGAGCCGCCCTTGATGCCGAACCCCTCGTAGTCGATGATCGGCGCGTCGACCGGGTCGATCGCGAGCAGCAGGTCGGTGAGCACCGCGCCGTCGCGCAACGCGGTCTCGAATGCCGGCCGGCGCATCGCCTTGCCGCGGAGCTGGCCGTTCACGTCGGGCATGCCGACCAGCACGTACTCGGCGCCCGGCCGATGGCCGGGGCCCGCCACGGCGGCGGTCGCCAGGTCGGTGAGCGCGGCTTCGGTCATCGCCGGAGCCAGTCTCCCACCCGCCCTTCGACGGCGGCGATCGTCGCCGCCAGGCGGTCGACCATCTCCGCCAGCTCACCGTCGCCGGCGGTGAACGCCGGCGCGAGGAGCACCTGGTCGCCGGCGTATCCGTCGGATGTGGAGTGGGTGGCAGCCACGAGCAGACCGTGCTCGATCGCCTCGCGCTCGACGAGCGCCGCGGCGTCGAGCTCGTCCGGCAGGAACGCGGAGGGGTCGCGCGGATCGACCAGCTCGACCCCGAGCAGGAAGCCGCGCCCGCGTACCTCGCCGACGATCGTCGAATCGGCGAGGGCCCCGGCGACCTCGTCGCGCAGCGACGGTCCGCGCTCGCGGACCCGCTCCACGAGCCGGCCCCCCTCGAGCGCCTCCAGGGCCGCGTGCCCGACCGCACACGGGAGCGGCGCCCCGTCCCAGGTGTGGCCGTGCTCGAACTGGCGCGAGCCGTTCGCCAGCGCCCGGTAGACGTGCTCCCCGCAGAGCGTCGCCGCGATCGGGAAGTAGCCGGCTCCGAGCCCCTTGCCGCAGGTGACGATGTCGGGCTCGATCGGCAGGCCCTGCCACGCGAACCAGCTCCCCGTCCGGCCGATCCCGGTGACGATCTCGTCGAAGCAGACGAGGAAGCCGTGGCGCTCACGACGCTCGGCGAGTCCCTCCCAGAAGCGGGTCGGGGGCGAGTAGGCGGGGAATGCCGCGCCTCCGACCGGCTCGCAGAAGTAGGCCGCGACCTGCTCCGGGCCAGCGTCGGCGATGGCGCGGTCGAGCGCGGCGAGCGCCGCCTCCCCGTCCGGATCGTCCCGCCGCCCCGGGGGCGGGATGTGCAGGTGCCCGGGCAGGTACTCGCCGTAGGGCCGCTGTAGCGAGGAGCGGCCGGTCAGCGCCAGCACCCCGATCAGCGCCCCGTGGTAGGCCTGAGCCTGCGAGATCACGCGCCAGCGCCCGGGCTCGCCGCGATCGACGTGGTACTGGCGAGCGAGGCGGAGCGCCGCCTCGTTTGCCTCCGAGCCGCCGCTCGAGAACCGGACGCGGGCCATCGCCGGCGCCGAGAGAGCGATCAGGCGGTCGGCGAGCCGCTCCTGCGCCCCGTTGGTGAAGTGATGGTTGTAGACGTAGGAGATACGCCGCGCCTGCTCGTAGGCGGCGTCGGCGATCTCGGTGCGGCCATGGCCGAGGCAGGCCACCATCGCTCCGCCGGAGCAGGCGTCGAGGATGCGCTCGCCGTCGGTGCTGTACAGCCACACGCCTTCGCCTCGCTCGATGCTCGGGTAGGCGAGGTCGCAGAACCGCGGGAAGACGTTCGTCGCCTCGGCCGCGATCGTCGCCGTCACGACGCCATGCTCCGCTTGATCGCGGTGAGCGCGGCGCGCACGCCCTGGACGCTGTTGGAGACGTGGAGATCCATCGCGGCCGCGGCGGCGTCGGCCTCGCGCGCCTCGATCGCGGCGGCGATCGCCCGGTGCTCGCGAGAGAGGCGGCGATGCCAGGCGTCCGACTCCGGCAGCAGGCTGAGCGCGTCGTTGAGGCCGAGGCGGACTTCCTCGATCGCGCCCTTGATGAACCGGTTCCGGGTCGCGCCGGCGACGGCGATGTGGAATTCCGTGTCGTAGCGCATGTAGTCGGCCTCGGTCGGCGCCCGCTCCATTTCGCGGATCGTGCCCCGGATCGCCGCCAGGTCGGCCCGGCGCCGCGCCCGCGCGGCCTCCCGCGCGACGACCGGCTCCAGCGCGCGCCGCCAGCCGAGAAGCTCCTCGAGCTCGTCGCCCTGGCGCAGGACCCGCGCCACCAACTCCTCCATTGCCCCGGCGTCCTCGGCCGGCTCACGGACGAATGTGCCGCCGCCGCGACCGCGCCGCGCCTCGACCAGGTGGTCGGCCTCGAGCACCCGCATCGCGTGCTGGATCGTCGGCCGCCCGACCCCGAACATGCTTGCGAGCTCCCGCTCCGACGGCAGGGATTCGCCGGGGCGGATCAGCCGCAGCGCGATGTGGCGGCGAACCTGCTCGGCGACGTACTCGTGGGCGCGAAGCTGTTGGATCGGCTCGAACGGATCACCGTTCTCCGCCGGCGGGCGGCGACCCCGGGAGCGAGAGATCTCAACCGCCACCCACGGCCTCCTTCGCGCCGGCGACCCGCCGGAGATAGGAGTCGAACAGCCGCCACGCGGCGGCGCGGGTACGATCGGCCCGCTCGAGCGTCTCCTCCAGCAACCGGTCCGGGTCGACCCCCTCCCGATCGAGCTCGTGCCGGTATGTGCGAACCCACGCGTCCATGATCTCCGGCGTGACCTCGGGATGGAACTGGGTCCCGAGGCTGCGGCCGATCGTGAACGCCTGCGGCCCGGCCGGGCTGTCGGCGACGAGGGTCGCCCCGGGCGGCACCGTGAAGCTGTCGAAGTGCCACTGGAACCACGGGCCCTCGGGCACGAGCGAGGGATCGCTGGTGCGGACGGGCAGCCAGCCGATCTCCGATCGCTCGGAGCGGAACGTCTCGCCCCCGAGCACGCGCGCCAGGAGCTGCCCGCCGAAGCAGACCCCGAGCATCGGCACGTCGGCATCGGCCGCGGTGCCCAAGAGCCGCCGCTCGCGCTCGATCCACGGAATCGTGTCGTCGAACGCCGCGAACTCGGAGCCGAGCGAGACGACGAGGTCGTAGTCGCGAGGATCGGGGTCTCGGGCCTCCTCGTCGATCCGGTAGACGTCCTGATCCGCGCCGCGATCGTCGAGCCATTGGTTCACGTAGCCGCCCGGCGTCGGCTGCTCGTGCTGGATCACGAGCGCGCGGAGCGGTGCACCGTCGCCGGCGCTCATCGCTCGGCCGCCACCGCCGGCGCCCGCCGCTGGCCGGCGAGCTCGCGCTCGACCTCGCCCGCGATCTCCCGAACCGACGCCGCGAACCGGCCGACCATCTCGGCGAGCTCCTCGTCGGTGCTCGGGAACGACGGCGCGAACAGGCTCTGGTCGCCGGCGTAGCCGTCGCCGGTGGGCTGGGTGGAGAGGATCACCAACCCGTTGGCGAGCGCCGCATCGTCGATCCTCCCGGCGACGCCCAGCTCCGCCGGCAGGAACGATTCGCCGTCGCGGGGATCGACGTACTCGATCCCCAGCAGGTATCCCTGGCCGCGCACCTCGCCCACCATCTCGACCCCGGCGAGCGCGGCCTCGAGCTCATCGCGAAGGCGCGGACCGCGCTCGGCGACGCGCTCGATCAAGCGCTCGGAGCGCAGCACCTCGATCACCTTCGAGCCGACCGCGCAGGGAAGCGGGGCGCCGTTCCAGGTGTGTCCGAGCGGGAACCGGCCGGAGCCGCCCGCCACCGCCTCGTAGACGTGCTCGGCGCAGATCGTCGCGCCGATCGCCGCGTACCCGGCGCCGAGGCCCTTGGCGGTGGCGATGATGTCCGGCTCGAACGGGAGCCCGTCGGCCGCGAACCAGTGACCGGTGCGGCCGACCCCGGTGACGACCTCGTCGAAGCAGATCAGGAACCCGTGCTCGTCCCGGCGCTCGGCGAGGCCGCGCCAGAACCGCTCCGGCGGCGTGTAGGCGGGCAGCGCGGCACCGCTCACCGGCTCGCAGAAGAACGCCGACACGTTCTCCGGCCCGGCGTCGGCGAGCGCGCGGTCGAGCGCGTCGAGCGCCTCGGCGCCGGTGGGGTCGAAGCGCCGGGTGCTGGGCGGGATGTAAAGGCCCTCGGGCAGATAGGGCGCGAGCGGCCCCTGGAGCCCCGGGCGACCGGTGAGCGCGAGCGTGGCCATCGTCGGACCGTGGTACGCCTGAGCCTGGGAGATCACGCGCCAACGGCCCGGCTCGCCGCGCTCGACGTGGTAGCTCCGAGCGAGGCGGAGCGCGGCCTCGTTCGCCTCGGCGCCGCCGGTGACGAAGTGGACGCGGGTGAAGCTCGGAGGGGCGATCGCCGTCAGCTCGCGGGCGAGCCGCTCCTGGGCGGGGCTCGTGAGGCGCTCGTTGTGGACGAACGCGAGCCGGCGGGCCTGCTCGCGCGCGACCTCGGCGATGTCGGCGCGCCCGTGGCCGAGGGTGGCCGCCATCGAGCCGCCGCTCATCGCGTCGAGGTAGCGACGGCCCTCGGAGTCGGTGAGCCAGACGCCCTCGCCCTGGGCGATCACCGGATAGCGGCGGTCGAGCTCGGGTGGAAGAACGCGGGTGGAGGAGCTGTCGACGGTCACTGCTGGCCCCCTGCAGAATGGACCTGGTCGAGGTCTTTTATAGCAACGCACGGGGAGGTCGTGGACCCGGCGGACGCTCCGGCGGCGCGCTACGCTGATGATAAAGGACTCGAATCCGAACCTTTTGTGGAGGTGGGGCTTTGACGACAGCTACCGAGACCATGGTGACGGTCCTCGAGCCGGCGACCGAGGGCGTCCTCGCCGAGGTCCCCAAGGCCGGCGCCGAGGAGGCGGACGCGGCGATCGCCCGCGCCAAGGCCGCGTTCGGTGATTGGCGGTCGATCGCGCCGGCCGAGCGAGCGGCGGTGCTGCGGCGAATCGGCGCCGCGATCGCCGACCGCTCGGAGGAGCTGTCCCGGCTCGAGGCCCGCAACGTCGGCAAGCCGATCGCGGATGCCCGCGGCGAGGTGGCGATGGTCGCCTCGGTGTTCGAGTACTACGCCGGCGCGCCGGAGCGCCTGGTGGGCGAGACGATCCCGGTCGCCGGCGGCGTCGACATGACCTTCCGCGAGCCGCTCGGCGTGGTCGGCCTGATCACGCCCTGGAACTTCCCGCTGCCGATCGCGTCGTGGAAGGTGGCCCCGGCGCTGGCGGCGGGCAACACGGTGGTCCTGAAGCCGGCCGAGCTCACGCCGCTGACCGCGCTCGAGCTCGAGCGGATCGCGATCGAGGCCGGGCTCCCGGAGGGCGTTCTGAACGTCGTCGTCGGCCCGGGTCGGGTGGTCGGAGAGCGCCTGGCTTCGCATCCCGACGTGGCGAAGATCGCCTTCACCGGCTCGACCGCGGTCGGCCGGCGCGTCGGCGCCCTCGCCTCCGATCAGATCAAGCGGGTCACGCTCGAGCTCGGCGGCAAGTCGGCGAACGTGATCTACGCCGACGCCGACCTCGAGGCCGCCGCCGCCTCGGCGCCGATCGCCGTGTTCGGCAACGCCGGCCAGGACTGCTGCGCGCGCTCGCGGATCCTCGTCGAGCGCTCGGCGCTCGACCGGTTCATGGAGCTCCTCGAGCGGTCGGTTGACGAGCTGCGGGTCGGCGACCCCCTCGACCCGGACACCGAGATGGGCCCGCTGATCTCGGCCGACCAGCGCGAGACGGTCTCCTCCTACCTCGACGGCGACGCTCCGGTCGCGATCCGGGGGAGCGCACCCGACGGGGCGGGGTTCTGGTTCCCGCCGACCGTCCTCGCCCCGGTTTCCAACTCCGACCGCGCCGCCCGCGAGGAGATCTTCGGACCGATCGCCTGCGTGATCCCGTTCGCCGGCGAGGAGGAGGCGGTGGCGATCGCCAACGACACGATCTACGGCCTCTCGGGCTCGATCTGGACCCGCGACGGCGCGAAGGCGCTGCGGACGGCGAGGGCGCTGGAGACCGGCACGATCTCGATCAACTCGAACACCTCAGTGCGTGTCCAGACCCCGTTCGGCGGCTTCAAGCAGTCGGGGGTGGGACGCGAGCTCGGACCGCGGGCGCTCGACTACTACACCGAGCTCAAGAACGTCTTCGTCGCGACCTCGTGATGCGTTTGAGCTCGCTGACGCGCCTTTGGAGCTGGATCGGCCGCTGGCTGAGCATGGTCGGAGAGCGCTGCGGCGCGTCGCGTTCGGTGGCTCGAGGCGGGCCGGGAGCTAACTAGATGAGTGATTCCCAATCCACGCACGCCCGGATGACGCTCCTGCCCTTCGCATATCTTCGTCCTCGGGTCCTCGTGTGCTCACGAGCACACGTCGGACCCTGCGTCCTCGATCTGCTCGACCAGGAGCGCCCCCGGGCGCACGGCGATTGGGAATCAATCATCTAGAGCCGGCGACGTCGAGGAAGCGCCCGCAGAGCCCGGCCCCGAGTCGGTTCCAGGCGGCGATCCGATCCCGCGTCTGGGCGCGAAAGCGCTCGGCGTCGAGTCCGATCCGAACCGCGTCGGGATCGCTTCGGTAATCGGCGATCCAGCTCTCGAAGTCGGCGAGGGAGACCTCGGCATGGAACTGGATCCCCCACGACGAGCCGTCGAGCCGGTAGGCCTGAAGACAGACCCGACTGCGGGCGAGCGCGGTCGCGCCCGCGGGGAGCGGCGCCTCGTAGCTGTGCCATTGCAATGCCTCGAACCGATCCTCGAGCGGGCCGACGACGGGATCCTCGCGTCCCTCCGGGGTCAGTTCCACCTCACACCAACCGATCTCGGGCTCGCCGGCGCGCCCGGGCGCGGCGCCGGCGGCCTCGGCGAGAAGCTGCGAGCCGAGGCAGACGCCGAGGATCGGGACCCGTCTTTCGACGAGGTCGCGCAGCAGCTTCTTCTCGCGGGCGAGCCAGGGGTACCGGTCCTCCTGGTCGACGTTCATCGCTCCGCCGAAGACGAGGACGGCCCGATAGCCGTCGACGCTCGGGGCGGGCTCGACCGGGGCCATCCAGGCCTCGTGCTCCCAGCCGCGGGACCGGATCGCATCGCCGAACACGCCCGGGCCGGCGTCGGGGTGGTGGGCGATCGAAAGCGCGCGCACCCGCCCAGTCTGCCGGAGGCGCGGCCGCGGGTAGGGTTCGCCGCCGGATGGCCGAGGTCAGACCGCTGCGCGCGCTCAGGTACAACCTCGCCGCCGTTTCGCTCGACGACGTCACCGCACCCCCCTACGACGTCATCGACGCCGCCCTTCGCCGCGAGCTCGTCAGCCGCTCCCCGTTCAACGTCGTCGAGATCGACCTGCCGGAACCTCCGGGCGACGCCGATCCCTACGAGTATGCCGACGAGACGCTCGAGGAGTGGACGCTCCAGGGGATCGTGACGTCCGAGCGCGAGCCCTCGATGTGGGCGCTCGAGCAGGACTACACGGGTCCCGACGGTCGGAGGCGGACCCGCCGGGGCATCATCTGCCGGGTCCGGGTCACCGAGTACGGCCCGGGTCGGGTTCGACCGCACGAGCGCACCCACCCCGGCCCGAAGGAGGACCGCCTGCGGCTCACCCGCGCGACCCGCCACAACCTCTCGCCGATCTTCGCCCTCCACCCGGGCGATTCGTGGTCACAGGTCGCGCCGGCGGTCGGTGGCGAGCCCTGGGGGCAGACGACCGACGCGGATGGGACCGTGCACCGGGTCTGGCGGGTCGCCGATCCCGCCGCACACGACGCGGTCGCGGCGGCACTCGCCGATGCCGAGCTCCTGATCGCCGACGGCCACCACCGCTACGAGACCGCGCTCGCCTACGCGAACGAGGTCGGCGGCGAGGGCGAGCACCGCTACACGCTGGCCTCGCTGACCTCGCTCGAGGACCCGGGCCTCACAACCTTCGGCTACCACCGGATCCTCGCCGACCTCGCCGACCGCGGCCGTCGCAATCGCCTCGAGGCCGCGATCCGCGAGCACTTCGACGTCGAGGAGACCCCACTCGATCGACTCGATCCCGCCGGCAAGCCCGGGGTCGGGGTGTTCGGCTACCTCGAGGCCGGCGGTGGTCGCGGCCTGCGCCTCCGGCTCCGCGACCAGCGGGCCGCCGATGACGCGCTCGCCGGGCGCTCCGAGGCCTATCGCCGGCTCGACGCGGCGATCCTCGAGGAGCTGCTGCTCCGGGGCGCGCTCGGGATGAGCGACGAGGACCTCGACGCGAAGCGCGGCATCTCCTACGCCGCCTCGGCCGATGCCGCGATCGCGGCCGCCGAGGGCGGCGGCGCGGCGTTTCTCCTCCGCCCCGCCCCGATCGAGCAGGTCCGCGAGGTCGCCGCCGCCGGCGAGGTGATGCCGCCGAAGTCGACCTACTTCTTCCCCAAGCTCCTGACCGGTCTCGTCTTCAACCCACTGAGCTAGACGACCGATTCCCGATCCACGCACCCGTGGATGACGGTGCATGCCGTCGCTGGATCGCCACCCGTGACCTCGCCAATAGCGCACGGCTATTGGCTTCGGCCACGTGCGGCGCCCAGCTCGGCCTGCACCGCCCCCACGGATACGTGGATCGAGATTCGATCGTCTAGGGTCGAGCGCATGGCCAAGATCTACACGCGCAAGGGAGACGACGGCACCACCTCGCTCTGGTACGGCGGGCGGGTCGCGAAGTCCGACCCCAGGACCGAGGCCTACGGGTCGATCGACGAGGCGGCTTCTGCGCTCGGCCTCGCGCGCTCGCTGTGCGAGGAGGGCTCCGAGCTCGCCGGCGACATCGTCCGCCTCCAGGACGATATGTTCATCGCCGGCGCCGAGCTCGCGACCGCACCCGAGGCCGCCGGGCGGCTCGAGGACGGGGTCACCCGGGTGACCGAGGAGATGGTCGCCGAGCTCGAGCCGCTCATCGACCGCTACATCGAGCGGGTCGAGCTGCCGCCGAAGTTCGTGATCCCAGGCGGGACCCAGCTCTCGGCCCAGCTCGACCTCGCGCGGGCGATCGTCCGCCGTGCCGAGCGGCGCGTCGTCGAGCTCGACCGCGCCGAGGGGCTGGCGTCGGAGGTCGTGCTGCGGTTCCTGAATCGCGCCTCGGACCTCGTCTTCGCGATGGCCCGCGTCGCCGACGTCGACGACCCGCTGCTGTTCGCCGGGCGCGAGCGGGGGAAGGCCTGATGGCGACGATGCTCGCCCGCCGCCGCGACGGCTACGCGCACGACGTCGAGATCGACGACCGCCATCGGATCCTCGTCGATGAGCCCGAGAGCAAGGGCGGCGCCGACTCGGGGCCCTCCCCCACCCGGGTCCTCGGCGCCTCGCTCGCCGCGTGCACGGCGATCACCGTCGAGATGTACGCCGAACGCAAGGGCTGGGACCTCGGCGCGCTCGAGGTCGAGGTGGAGATGGGGTACGACGGTCCGGTTCCGAGCGAGTTCACGGTCACCCTTCGGCTGGCCGGCGGGCTCACCGAGGAGCAGCTCGAGCGGCTCCGGGTCGTCGCCGGCAAGTGCCCGGTCCACAGGGCGCTCGCGGCCGAGACCAGGATCTCGATCACCGACCGCGTCGCCCCCGTGTAGTGGACCTGGGACTCGCAGGCAGGGCGTGCGCCGTCACCGGGGCGAGCCGGGGGATCGGACTCGAGGTGGCGCGGAAGCTCTGTGCCGAGGAGGCACGGGTGCTGCTGGTCGCGCGCGACGCCGACGCGCTCGCCGCCGCCCGCGACGAATGCCTGACGGCCGGCGGCGAGGCGGAGACCCTCGTCCTCGATATCACCGATCGGGATGCGGGCGAGCGGCTCCGCGCCGGCGCCGAGGCGGCGTTCGGCCGCCTCGACGTCCTCGTCAACAACGCCGGGGTGTCGCAGCGGCGCCCGTTGGCCGACGTGCCCGAGGAGGACTGGTACGCCGCCTGGGAGGTGAACGTGATGGCGCCGCTGCGGGCGATGCGGGCGGCGATCCCAGCGATGGCGGAGCGCGGCTGGGGCCGGGTGGTGAATGTCTCGTCGACGTCCGGCAAGCGGCCGTCGACCGACTCCGCGGAGTACTCGGTCGCGAAGGCCGCCGAGCTCTCGCTGTCGCGCGTGTTCGCCGACGCCTACGCCCGCGACGGGGTGCTGGTGAACGCGGTCTGCCCGGGGCCGACGATGTCTGGGATGTGGATGGACGAGGGCGGGATCCTCGACCAGACACGCGGCGAGGCGTCGCGCGAGGAGGGATTGGCGAAGGCCGCCGCCGGGCGGCCGATCGGCCGGCTCGCCGAGGTCGAGGAGATCGCCGACGCGATCGTCTTCCTCTGCTCGGAACGCGCGAGCTATGTCGCCGGCGCCGCCTGGTCGGTGGACGGCGGCACCGTCGCCGTGATCATCTGAGTTGCGGTCCGACCGCCAGCAGAGCGGCCCGATCGGGCTGCTTCGGCGGCGGCGCGGCCTTCGCAACCTGACCGCCGCCCTGTCCCTCTCCTACATCGGCAACGGCGCCGGCCTCGTCGCGCTCGTGCTCCACGTGCAGTCGAGCGAGGGGACGGGCATCGCCGTCGGGGCGCTGTTCGTCGCGCAGACGGCGCCCCGGCTCCTCGGGCCGATGGCCGGGGCGGTTGCCGATCGCGTCGACCTGCGGCGGCTGATGGTCGCCTGCGACGCCGGCGGCGCGGTCCTCTTCGCCCTCCTCGCGCTGCTGCCGTCGTTCGGTGTAACGCTCGCGCTGTGGGCGGCCGCGAACCTGCTCCAGGCCGCCTACTCGCCGGCCCGCTCGTCGCTGATCGCCGGGCTCGTCGCCGACGACGAGGTCCCGACCGCGTACGCCCTCGAGAACACCGCCTTCAACCTCCAGGTGGCGATCGGCCCGGTGGTCGGCGGCGCGCTCGTCGCCGCCGCCGGCGCCGGCTGGGCGCTCGGCGTCGACGCGATCACCTTCGCCGTCGCCGCGGCGCTGATCGCGCGCGTCCCACGGC
>JBKPNB010000105.1:0-9732 GCA_046732395.1 Actinomycetota bacterium
GCTGGGGGGTGACGCTCCTCAGCGGCTCGCGGCCCGGGGCCGGGCCCGACGCCGACGCCCGCGCCTTCTACCGCGGCCTCGACGTCCGCCCCGTGGAGCCGGACGACATCGCCGCCGGCGACGGCGCGCCGGTCGCGGCGAACGGCTCGGCGGCCTGGCTTCAGCCCTCCTACGAGGACCGCCCCGGGGCGGCGGAGACTGTCTTCGCCGCCCTCGACGACCTCGACTTCGAGCGCCACGTCCGCGCCTGGAGCGCGGCGCTCGAGCGCGCCGGCGCCCACCGCGTCGACCTCGCCCACCTCCACCATCTGACGCCGATCAACGAGGCGGTCGGCCGTCTCGCCCCGGATCTGCCGGTGGTCGGCCAGCTGCACGGCACCGAGCTGCTGATGCTCGAGCGGATCGAGAAGGGGCCGCCGGACTCGTGGCGCCAGGCCGGGCGGTGGCGCGAGCGCCTCGTCGAGTGGGCGCACCGGTGCCGACGATTGCTCGTCGCCCCCGGCGGCCTCGAGCGCGCCGCCCGGCTCCTCGAGCTCGATCCCGCGCGGCTGGTGCCGGTGCCGAACGGGCTCGACCCGGACCTGTTCAAGCCCCGCCGGGTCGACCGCGCGGCGCACTGGCGGCGCCACCTGGTCGCCGAGCCGCTCGGGTGGGCCCCGGGGCGTCCCCCCGGAAGCATCTCCTACGCCGACGCCGACCTCGCCGCGCTCCGCTCGGGGGTGGTGCTCGTCTACGCCGGACGCTTCACCGAGGTCAAGCGGGTCCCGTTGCTGATCGAGGCGTTCGCGCGGGCGCAGCCCGGATTCCGGCGCCCCACGGCGCTCGTCCTGGCCGGGGGCTATCCCGGGGAATGGGAGGGCGAGCATCCCGCCGAGACCGTGGCCCGGATCGGAGTCGGCGGCGTGTTCCTCGCCGGCTGGCACGACCAGCGCGTCCTGCCCTCGTTCCTGGCAGCCGCCGACGCGTTCGTCTTCCCCTCCGTCCGTGAGCAGTTTGGGCAGGCGCTGATCGAGGCGATGGCGTCCGGCCTGCCGACGTTGGCGGCGGACTCGTTCGGGGCGCGGGCGATCGTCGAAGACGGCGAAACGGGGTGGATCGTCCCCGGCGACGACGTCGAGGCCCTGGCCGGCGCATTGATCGAGGTCGTCAACGACGACGCCGCGCGCGCGAGGCGCGCCCGGGCCGCAGCCGCCGTCGGGCGCCGCTACTCGTGGCCGCTCGTCGCCGAGCGCGTGAGCGAGGTGTTCGAGGGCGAGGCCCGACCGGTCGGCGCGCCGCGCGAAGGCTGGCGCGAAGCGGCCGAGGTGTAGGCCCCATACAGCCGCTTGCGCCGTAGCGCACAAGCGCTCTCAGGTTCACAGGCTTGCGGCAACTTCGTCCCCCGGACGGTGTATTCGTTGCTTTCGACCCCTCCGTCATCACCAGCGATGCTCGCCCGACCCCTGATCAATGTTCGGCCCGCCGTCCGCGCCTACGAGCGCCTGCGCCTCGACCTCGACGACGGCGCGGCGACGACGCTGCACGTCGCCTCGTTCGCCCGCGATGCGGTCCGCGCCAGGGTCGTCAGCCTCGGGCAGGGTCGTCCCCTGCTCGCCGGCGCGCGCGAGCTCGGCTGGCGGGACGCGGTCGTGGGCGGGTTCTTCGTTCGCCCCGACGGGGTCCCGCTCGGCGAGCTTCGCATCTGCGGTCGGACGCAGCCAGCGGTCCCGTTCGCCGCCCCGTGGGATGAGCTTCGCTCGTGCGTCCACATCACCGGCCACGCGATCCGGATCGCGCCGCGTCCCGACATCGGCGCGGAGCCGCCTGGCGACCTCATCCAGGCCGGGCCGCTGCTCGTCCGCGACGGCCGCGTGGCGCTCGACGGCCGGTCGGACCCGGAGGGCTTCTCGGTCGGCGCCGATCAGTTCGACTCCGACATCACCGTCGGCCGCTACCCGCGCGCCGCCCTCGCACTGGCCGGCGATCGAGTTCTGGCCGCGGTTTGCGAGGGGCGCTCGGACGAGGAGGCCGGGCTCACCCTCTCCGAGCTCGCCGACGCCCTGGTCGGCCTCGGCGCGCGGTCGGCGATCAATCTCGACGGCGGCGGCTCCGCCTCGCTCGTCTACGGCGGGCGGCTGCGGAACCGCCCGCGCGAGGAGCACGGCCTCGAGGTGCTCGGCGGCAGGCCGATCGCAACCGCGATCGTGTTCGAGCCGGCGCTCGGCGCGCCCACCTGGCGGCGCCGGCGCCGGCCCGCTCGCACGCACGTCCGCGCAGCCGGCTGACAGGACCGAGGGCGCGCGCCCGGCCCGTATCATCGCCTCATGGCCAGGCTCGGATCCCAGCACGCGACCCGCGAGGAGGCGGAGGCGATCCGCGCCCGGCTCGCCGAGGAGAACCCGGAGGCGAGCTGGTTCGTGTTCCCGCGCGACGGCGGCTGGGTGGTCGCGAAGGCCGACCTTAAGCCGGCCGGGCCCGCTCGCGGGACCGCGACCGCCGCCCGCCCGAAGCCCGACGCCGACGACCCGCGCGACGCCAACGTCCGCAACGTCCCGCCGTTCGGCGGCGGACCGCTCTAGCGAGCCCACCGGGCATGGCGCGGATCACGGTCGAGGAGGAGCGCCCCGTCGGGGCCCCGGCCGAGCTCACCTACCACCTGATCGCCAACGACGAGCATCACCAGCGCTTCCTGCCGGACGCCTTCTCGGACTTCGAGGTGCTCGAGGGCGGTCGCGGCGCCGGGACCCGTCACCGGTTCAAGGTCACCGCGGGCGGTCGGACCCGCGAGTACCTGATGCGCGTCGCCGAGCCGGAGCCCGGCCGGGTGATCAGCGAGAGTGACGAGCGCTCGTCGCTCGTGACCACGTTCACGGTGACCCCCAGCGGCGAGACATGCCGGGTTCGAATCTCGACGAGTTGGGACGGCGCCGGCGGGATCGGGGGACTCTTCGAGCGGCTGTTCGCGCCCCGGGTGATGCGGCGGATGTACGCGGACGAGCTCGGCAGGCTCGATCGCTACGCCCGCCAGCAGGCCGGGGCCGAGTCCGCGTAGGTCAGTCGAGGGCGCCCGCGGCGGCCTCGAGCGTCGCGTCGAAGTCCGCGTCGTGAAGAACTCGCCCGCGGGCGGCGGCTCGTCGCGGAGGATCGCCCGCACCGCGCCGGCGTACTCGCGCCGAGGGTCTATCAGACCGTCTCGGCTAGTGGGCCTCGTCGGCGGCGTGCGCGGGGGGGCGGGACTCCTCCGCGAGCGAGGTGATCTCGAGGGTCCCCCGCGCCGCCTCCTCGAGGACGTCGGTCGCCTCCTCGGCCGAGCGGGCGTAGAGCTCGACCAACATGTGGACGACGATCCGCTCCTCGTCGTGCTTGTGGAAGCGGACGTGGGTGAAGAACTCGCGGGTGCCGGAGTCGCCGAACGAGCCGTAAGTGAGGCTGTCGGCGGCCTCCGGGCCGGAGCAGGTTTCGACCATGTCCTGGTCGACCGTGACGGTGCACGAGGCGACCCAGGGGGTGCCGGCGACCATCCGCTCCCAGCGCTCGGCGACGGGGACGACCCGCCCGTCCTCGATCGTCAGGTGGGGCTGGTCGTGCATGCAGTCGAGGCACTGGACGACCGCCTCCTGGATCTCCTCGACCCGGTCGGCGGCCTCGCCGGAGTCGGGGTCGACCTTGAGGATCGCGTCGTAGTGAACCTGGGCCTCGAGGCGGGTCGACCAGCAGCGATAGCAGCGAAGCCAGGCGGAGCGGCCGTTGTCGAGCCCCTCGTTCACCCCTACGAGGGTAGCTCGCCCCGGATCAACGAGTACGACGCGGCGTCGCGGCGGCGGCCCTTGTTCACGAAGTACGACCGGAGCACCCCCTCGAACGTGTAGCCGGCGCGTTCGGCGACCCTCCGCGAGGCGTGGTTGTCGGGCTCGGCGTGAATCTCGAGGCGCTCGATCGGAAGGTTCTCGAAGGTCCACCTCGACACCATGCGGACGGCGCTGGTGGCGGCTCCGCGGCCGCGGGCCTCGCGCGCAAGCCAGTAGCCGACCTCGCTCCGCGCCTCCTCCCAATCGATGCGGACCAGCCCCGCCGATCCGAGCAGCCCGTCGCTCTCGGCGTCGACGACGAGGAGGTGGAGGCCGCGCCCGCCCTCTTCGTCGGCCCGCGCCTGCGCCGCCCACTCCCGCGCGGTCCCCTCTGTGTAGGGCGCCGGCACCCGCGTCCAGCGCGGGATCTCGGGGTCCTGGCAGGCGGCGACGATCGCCGGGATGTCGGCGTCGGTCCGGAAGCGGAGTCGGATCTCGCCGTCGGAGATCCCTTCGATCGGGAACCGGATCGGCGGGCTCAAGCCGGCGCGGCGGACGCGGCCCGCTCGGCGACGAGGTCGGCGATGTCGCCCATGATCCGGTTCAGCTCGAAGTCCTTCGGGGTGTAGACGCCCGCCACCCCGGCTTCGTGCAGCGGTCCGATGTCGCCGGCGGGGATGATCCCGCCGACCACCACCGGTGCCTCGACCCCCGCCTCGCGGAGCAGCCGCACGGTCTCAGGCACCAGCTCGCGGTGGGATCCCGACAGGATCGAGAGCCCGACCACGTCGACGTCCTCCTGGGCGGCCGAGGCGGCGATCTGCTCGGGCGTCAGCCGGATCCCCTGGTAGACGACCTCCATGCCGACGTCGCGCGCGCGCACCGCGATCTGCTCGGCCCCGTTCGAGTGACCGTCGAGACCGGGCTTCGCGACCAGGATTCGGATCCGGTGGCCGAGCGTCCCGGACGCCTCGTCGACCTTCGCCCGCGCCGCCGCGACCAGCTCCCCGGCGACGCTCGCGGTCGCGGCGCCGACGCCCGTCGGCGCCCGGTAGTCGCCGAAGATCTCGCGCAGCGTCCCCGCCCACTCGCCGGTCGTCGCCCCGGCCCTGGCGGCGGCGATCGTCGCCGGCATCACGTTGGCCGACTCGTCGCGGGCGGCGGCCGCGAGCTCCGCGAGAGCGCGGTCGACGGCCGCTCCCTCACGCTCCGCCTTCCAGCGCTCGAGCGCCTCCCGGCAATCGCGCTCGACCGCGGGGTCGGGGGTGAGGATGCCCCCGTCGGCGCCGGCGGTGAGCGGCGAGTCCTCGGTCTCGGTGAACACGTTCTGCCCCACCACCGCCAGCTCGCCGGATTCGATCCGCGCCATCCGCTCGCGGTGGGAGGCGACGAGAGCCGCCTTCATGTAGGGGACGGCCTCGACGGCGCCGCCGTGGTCGGCGACGACCCGCATCTCATCGCGCGCGCCGTCGGCGAGCTCGGCCACCAGCCCGTCCATCACCTTCGAGCCCTCGAAGATGTCCGGGTATTCGAGGAGGTCGGTCTCCAGCGCCAGGATCTGCTGGATCCGCAGGCTCCACTGCTGATCCCAGGGACGGGGAAGCCCGAGGGCCTCGTTCCAGGCGGGGAGCTGTATCGCCCGCGCCCGCGCGTTGCGCCCCATCGTCACCGCCAGCGCCTCGAGAGCGATCCGCGGCACGTTGTTCTCAGGCTGCGATTCGGTGAGCCCGAGCGAGTTGACCTGGACCCCGTAGCGAAGACGCAGCAGCTTGGGGTCGGTGACGCCGTAGCGATCGCGGCCGATTCGCTCCCAGAGCTCGGCCATCGCCCGCAGCTTCGCGTGCTCGGAGACGAACCGGACGCCGGCATTGACGAAGAACGAGATCCGCCCGAAGACCCTCGCGAAGTCGGCATCGGAGACCTGGCCCCGCGCCTTGACCTCGTCGAGGACGGCGATCGCGGTCGAGAGCGCGTACGCGATCTCCTGGACCGGGGTGGCGCCGGCCTCCTGGAGGTGGTAGCTGCAGACGTTGATCGGGTTCCAGCTCGGGATCTCGTTGACCGTGAAGGCGACGGTGTCGGCGATCAGCCGCATCGACGGCCCCGGCGGGAAGGCGTAGGTGCCGCGCGAGAGGTACTCCTTGATGATGTCGTTCTGGGTGGTGCCCTTGAGCGCCGCGCGCTCGACCCCGTTCTCCTCGGCGACGGTCACATAGAGGGCCAGGAGCCAGGCGGCCGTGGCGTTGATCGTCATCGAGGTGTTCATCTCGTCGAGCGGGATGCCGTCGAGCAGGGCGTGCATGTCGCCCTTGTGAGCGATCGAGACGCCGACCTTGCCGACCTCGCCGCGGGCGAGCCGGTGGTCGGGGTCGTAGCCGGTCTGGGTCGGCAGGTCGAAGGCGACCGAGAGCCCGGTCTGGCCCTTCGCCAGGTTGCGGCGGTAGAGCTCGTTCGAGCGGCGCGCGTTGGAATGGCCGGCGTAGGTGCGCATCACCCAGGGCTTGTCGGGCCGCTCGAGGCGGTGGGCGCTCATGGAGCGGATTCTAGGTTCAAGCCTGGAACGAACTCCGGCAGGTGGCATGTGGCAAGTGGAACGGGTAGCTGATATTCCACCTGCTACCTGCTACCTGCTACCTGCTACCTGCCACCTGCGACCTGCCCGAATGCCCAATACCATCGACCTCAACCACCTCGGCCACGACCGCGTGATCGCGGCGCACGAGCTCGACGGGGGCGTCGTCGTCGACCCCGGGCCGGCGTCGTGCGTGGAGGCGCTACTCGCGGGGCTCGAGGGCGAGCCGCGGGCGCTGCTGCTCACCCACATCCACCTCGATCACGCCGGCGCCAGCGGCGTCCTCGCCGGGCGCTTTCCCGACCTTCGGGTCTACGTCCACGAGGCCGGCGCCCCGCACCTAGCCGACCCCTCGAAGCTGCTGGAGAGCGCCGCGCGTCTCTACGGCGACGACCTCGACCGCCTTTGGGGGGAGGTGGCGCCGGTGCCCGCAGAGCGGATCGTCGCCCTCGCCGGCGGCGAGTCGGTCGAGGGGCTCGACGTCCTCTACACGCCAGGGCATGCGAGCCATCACGTCTCATACCTCGATCCGGACCGGGGCGACGCCTACGTCGGCGACGTCGCCGGCGTCCGGATCCCGCCGGGCGGGCCGACGATCGCCCCGACGCCGCCGCCGGACATCGACCTCGAGGCGTGGCATCGGTCGCTGGAGACGGTCGCCGCGCGGCTCCCGGAGCGCCTCCGCCTCACCCACTTCGGCCCGGCCGAGCCCGCCGCGGAGGCGATCGCCGCCGCGCAGGAGGCGGTCTTCCGGGCCGGCGAGAGGTCGCGGGCCGGGGACCGCGAGCGGTTCGCCGCCGCCGTCGACGAGGAGCTGGCCCGCAACGCGAGCCCCGAAGAGGCGGTGCGGACGATGCAGGCGGCGCCGATCGACCAGCTCTGGCTCGGCCTCGAACGGTACTGGCGCAAGCGCGGCGAGCGCGAGTCCGCCTCGCAATCCCCGTAGCGTGACCGCTCCGTTCGCACCTCGCGCGGGTTTCAGTCACTACCCTCCCAACCTTCCGTATGGCTCGACGGGTCGAAATCCGCGCGGTCGCGGCCGCCACCGCTGTCGCGATCGCCGTCGCCGCCTCCGCGCTCGCGGGCGTCGCGTTCGGCGACGTCCTCGTCTACGTCAACAACCTCGCCACCGGGAAGGACGGCAAGGAGCTCTCGCATTCCGAGGGCAAGGCGACGAACTGCGCCCGGCACGTTCGCGGCGGCAGCCTGCTGATCCAGGTCACCGGCAAGGACACCTGCGGCTACCGGCTCCCGCTCGAGGCAGACAAGCCGCAGCCGAACCACGCGATCCACGCTCGGGTGAAGCTCGACAAGCAGACCCCGAGCGAGATCCGCAAGAAGTCGTTCCTCGGGGTCGCCGTCCGCTACGGCGGCGGAACCGGCTACGCGCTGCGGATCCTGCCCGACCGCCACCAGTTCAAGCTGCGGCGGCTGCCGAACGGGACCGGCTTCCCGGTGGCCGGCAAGACCCGCGCGATCAAGGCGACGAGCAACTGGAACGACATCCGTCTCCAGGCGCTCGGCACGCACGTGGCGGCCGTCATCAACGGGAAGAAGGTCGCCAACGTCAACGACTCCGCGGCGAGCGACGTCAAGGGCCGCAAGGCGGAGGTCTTCGCCGGCACGAACAAGGCGAACAAGATCGGCGCCTTCGCCCGCGTCGACGACGTCCGGCTCACGGTCCCCTCGCCCTAGGGGTTCTGACCTCCTCCACGGAGACGATCGAGCGGCCACGGACCGGCGAGCCCGGCAGCGGACTCGGCGGCAACTGGATGGTGATCGTGCTCAACGACGATCACAACACCTTCGATCACGTCGCCCGCACGCTGGCCAAGGTAATCCCCGGGGTCAGCGTCGAGGCCGGCTACCGGTTCGCCGAAGAGATCCACAACTCCGGCCAGGCGGTCGTCTGGACCGGCCCGCGCGAGCCGGCCGAGCTCTACTGGGAGCAACTCGACTCGGCGGGGCTCACCATGGCCCCGCTAGAGCAGCACTAGGACCGCGGCTGGAGGCTGAGCAGGCGCCCGCCGGCGCCGGGGGGCGAGCTTGGGAGCGCGGCGCGCGAGCGGCCGCGGGGACAGGTCCGGGCGCCATGCCCGCGCTCGCGTCGTAGCCGGCCGGCGCGGCTGCGAAGCTGCATCGCGCGGAGCTCGAGCAGCGCGCGGAGCTCGGCGGTGCGGCTGAACGGATCGGCGACCAGCTCCCCGTTCGCGACCGAGAGCGCCGCGAGCGGCTGCCCCTCGACCTCGGCCACGAGCCACGGGCCGGGCGGGAGGTCCGCCGAGTCGCGTGCGGCGACCCTCGCCAGGGCACCGTCCGGGTCGGAGTCGATGAGCCGGATCGCGATGCTCGGGAGGTCCTGTACCTGGGAAGCGCGGCTGTGCCTTAGGTCGTACATCTGTCACCTCGAACGTCGGTGCGAATGGGTTCGTGATGCGTCCACGATCGCACCGGCGACTCATAAGCGCAACAGGAAGTTCTTCTCGACCTGATAAGGTGCGCTTATGCTCGATGTCAAGCGGTTGCGGATCCTCCGGGAGGTCGCGGCCCAGGGCTCCTTCTCCGGCGCCGCAGAGGCCCTCTACCTCTCGCAGTCGGCCGTCAGCCAGCAGGTCGCGACGCTCGAGCGCGAGGTCGGGATGCCGCTGCTCGCGCGCGGCAACGGCGGCCCGCGGCTCACCGACGCCGGCGAGGCGCTCCTCGCCCACGCCGACGCGGTGATTGCCCGGCTCGAGGAGGCCGAGCGTGAGCTCGCCGCGATCAGCGGCCTCGAGGCCGGCCGGGTCCGGCTCGCGAGCTTTCCGAGCGCCAGCGCGACCCTCGTCACCCACGCCCTGTCCGAGTTCCGGGCCCGCTTCGGCGGCATCGCCCTCCAGTTCTCCGAGTACGAGCCCGAGGACTCGATGCCCCTCCTGCGCCGCGGCGAGCTCGACCTCGCGGTCGGCTTCGACTACCCCCGCTTCGCGACGGAGATAGAGCGCGATCTCGAACGCACGGTACTGATGACCGAGTCGATGCACGTCGCGCTGCCCCGCTCGCATCCGCTGGCGGGCGCGGCGACCGTCGAGCTGGCCGAGCTCGCCGACGAGCCCTGGCTCTGCGGGGGGACCCGGCCCTCGAGCTGTGCGGACGTCGTGATCTTCGCCTGCCGCGACGCCGGCTTCGAGCCGCGGATCGACTTCGAGAGCGACGACTACACCGTTCTGCAGGGGTTCGTCGCCGCCGGTCTCGGCGTCACCCTCCTGCCCGACCTCGCCCTCGGGAGCCTCAACCCGGACATCGTTGTCCTCCCGATCGAGCCCGAGGCGCCGCTCCGCCGGGTCTGGGCCGCGACCCGCGCCGCGGGCTCGCGCTCGCGCGCCACCGAGGCGATGGTCGAGATCCTCCGGGCAC
>JBKPNB010000106.1:0-15601 GCA_046732395.1 Actinomycetota bacterium
GGCCGGGCCGGCCCCGTCGGCGAGGCCGCAGCGCGCCTCGTAGCCGACCCTCGCCCGAACCCGCTCGTCGTTGCCGTAGCCGAGCCCGGTCAGGACCTTCATGTAGAGGAGGAGGTCGCGGATCAGCGAGGATCGCGATTCCTCGAGCCTGCCGAGCAGCTCCTGGCGCGCCGCGAGGCTCGCCCGCGAGAAGCGCCAGGGGAACGGCAGCCACTCCAGGACGATGAGCGCGAGGCCGATCCTCCGCACCGTGCGCCGCGGCACCGACTCGAGATAGCGGTCGATCGCGCTGCCGACGTCGACCCGGTCCCCGCCGTCGGCGGCGGGGCCGAGCGCCGGCGGCAGGTTGCCGACGCCGGGGGCCATCGCCTCGGCGACCGCCCGCAGCGTGCGCAGCTCAGCGGCGCGAAGCCCCGGCGAGCGCCTTCAGGACGGCGCCGCCGGCTCGCCGATCCGCCCCACCAGCCACCACAGCAAGAGCGCGACCGAGACCAGGATGCCGTCGACGACGAAGTTGAGGAGGTAGGGGAAGGCGTTGGAGTCGAACGCGTAGAAGCCGAGCGCCGCCAGCGAGGAGGCCGCCTTACCGAGCGCGAGGACGATCAGGAACGGCCGGTAGCGGACGACGTCGAGCGAGGCGACGACGCAGATCCCGGTGATCACCACCATGTAGGCGAACCCGAGCCCGAGCCAGAGCTTTTCGCTGCTCGGCGGGGCGCTCGCGAAGCTCCCGATCTGCTCCCCGAGGTCGTCGAGGGCATCGAGGACGCCATCCGGGGCGGCGATGAAGAGGACGCCCACCACCGCGAACCCGAGCGCCAGCAGCCGGAGGTTGGCGACGACGAAGCGCTCTGCCCGCGGACCCCTCATCGCCGGGCGGCATCCTAAGTGGTCACGGTCGATCCCACGGTCGATCCCACGCCCTTTCCTAAAATTCGGCGGGTGATCGACCGCGACCAGGTCCTCCACGTCGCGCGCCTGGCTCGGCTCGAGCTGACCGGGGAGGAGGTCGAGCGGATGGCCGCCGAGCTCGGGTCGATCCTCGAGAACATCGAGCGGATCGGGGAGCTCGATCTGGCCGGCGTCGAGCCCACCTCGCACGTCGTCCCCCTCGAGAACGTCCTCCGGGCCGACGAGCCCCGGCCGTGCCTGCCGCGCGAGCGCGCGCTCGAGCAGGCGCCCGATCCGGCCGCGGGCGGCTTCCGCGTCCCCTCGCCGGTGGCGGAGCTCTGAGCCGCGGCTTGGCCAGTCCACGACCTGCCGCCGGCGAGCTCGCCGAGCTGACCGCGGCGGAGACGATCGAGCGGGTCGGGGACGGGGAGCTGTCGGCGGACGAAGTCTTCGAGGCCTGGGTCGAGCGGGCCAGCGGTGACGAGCTCAACGCGTATCTCTGGAGAGCGAGCGGCGAGCGGCGAGCGGCGAGCAGCGATGGCCCGCTCCGCGGCGTGCCGATCGCCGTCAAGGACATCTTCTGCACCGAGGGGATCCCGACGACGGCGGGCTCGCGGATCCTCGAGGGCTTCCTTCCCACCTACACCGCGACCGCGGTCGAACGGCTCGTCGGCGCCGGGGCGCCGCTGCTGGGGAAGACGAACATGGACGAGTTCGCGATGGGCTCCTCGAACGAGAACTCGGCCTTCGGGCCGGTCCTCAACCCGCTCGACCGGGCCCGCGTCCCCGGGGGCTCGTCCGGCGGCTCGGCGGCCGCCGTGGCCGGCGGCCTCGCGCCGTGGGCGATCGGAACCGACACCGGTGGCTCGATCCGCCAGCCCGCCTCGCTTTGCGGGATCGTCGGGCTGAAGCCGACCTACGGCGCCGTCTCGCGCTACGGGATGATCGCGTTCGCCTCTTCGCTCGATCAGTGCGGTCCGCTGACCCGGGACGTCACCGACGCCGCGCTGCTTCTGCGGGCGCTCGCCGGCCGCGACCGCTGCGACTCGACCTCGATCGGAATCGACGGCGGCGTCGATCTCCCGGCCCGCGAGGACCTGAAGGGGCTCCGGTTCGGCGTGCCCCGCGAGCTGTCGGCCGAGGCGGAGGGGATCGAGGCGGGGGTGACCGCGACCTTCGAGCGGACGCTGGAGCTGATCGGCGAGCTCGGCGGCGAGGTCTCCGAGTGCGAGCTGCCGCATTCGGCTCACGCCCTGTCCGCGTACTACATCCTCGCCCCGGCCGAGGCCTCCGCCAACCTCGCCCGCTACGACGGCGTCCGCTACGGGCTCCGCGTCGACGGCGACGGCGACCTTGCGCGGCTCTACGAGCGGACTCGCGCGCGGGGATTCGGCGCCGAGGTGAAGCGGCGGATCATGCTCGGGACCTACGCGCTCTCCGCCGGCTACTACGAGGCCTACTACGGGCAGGCGCAGCGGGTGCGGACGAAGATCTCCGAGGACTTCGCCACAGCGTTCGAGCGATTCGACTACCTGCTCACCCCGACCTCGCCGACCGTGGCGTTCGAGCTCGGCGCCCGCACCGAGCGGCCGCTGGCGATGTACCTGTCCGACTACTGCACGGCGCCGATGTCGCTGGCCGGGATCCCGGCGATCTCGATCCCGATCGGGCGCGCCGCGCCCGACGGCGGCGGGCCCGACCTGCCGGTCGGCCTCCAGCTCTGTGGTCCGGCGTTCGGCGAGAACGGTCTCCTCGACGCTGCGTATGCGATCGAGAAGGAAGTTGGGTTCAACGGCAAAGCTCGCCGCGTGACAAACCCGACCGCCCCCGGAGTCGAAGACGAGGAGGCGGTCGGAAATGGTTGATTTCGAGGCCGTAATCGGCCTCGAAATCCACGTCCAGCTGGCAACCGCGACGAAGATGTTCTGCGGCTGCGAGCTGCGGTTCGGCGACGAGCCGAACACCCACACTTGCCCGATCTGCCTGGGCCACCCGGGCGTCCTCCCGGTGACCAACGAGCGGGCCGTCCGCTACGCGCTCGAAATCGCGCTCGCGCTCGGGTGCGAGGTCGCGCCGCGGTCGATCTTCCACCGCAAGAACTACTTCTATCCCGACAACCCCAAGGGCTACCAGATCAGCCAGTACGAGATCCCGCTGGCGAGCGGCGGCCGCCTCGGCGAGGTCCGCATCCACCGCGTCCACCTCGAGGAGGACGCCGCGAAGCTGGTCCATGCGTCGGAGTCGGGCAGGATCCACGGCTCGGGCACCTCGATCGTCGACTTCAACAGGGCGGGGACGCCGCTGGTCGAGATCGTCACCGAGCCCGACCTCCACGACCCCGCCGAGGCGCGCGAGTGGGCGCAGCTCCTGCGGGCCACCGTGAAGCGGATCGGCGCCTCCGACGTCAACATGGAGGAGGGGAGTCTGCGGGTCGACGCCAACGTCTCGATCCGCCCCACCGGGTCTGACGAGCTGGGGACGAAGACCGAGCTCAAGAACATGAACAGCTTCCGGTTCCTCGAACGGGGGATCGCCGCCGAGCTCGAACGCCAGACCGCGATGCTCGCGGCCTCGGGAGCGGTCGAGCAGGAGACGCTCCACTTCGATCCCCGCGACGGATCGCTGACGCCGCTGCGCTCGAAGGAGTACGCGCACGACTACCGCTACTTCCCCGAGCCCGACCTGGTGCCGCTGGCGCCGACGGAGGCGATGATCGCCGAGGCCCGGGCGGCGCTCCCGGAGCTCCCCGCCGAGCGGCGGGCACGCTATGTCGACGACCTCGGGCTCGCCGACGCCGTCGCCACCCAGCTCGCGTTCGACGCCGACCTCGGCGAGTACTTCGAGCGCGTCGCCAGCGCGGCGGGGTCCGATGTCGAGCCGCGGGCGGCCGCGAACTGGGTCACCGGCGAGCTCGTCGCCCGGCTCCGCGAGGCCGGCGACGGGGCGGCCGACCCGGCGGCGTCGAACGTCGATCCGGAGGCGCTCGGGAAGCTGGTCGCGATGCGGGAGCGGGCCGAGATCACCTCCGGCGGGGCGCGCCGGGTGCTGGCGCTGATGGTCGCCGAGGGCGGCGATCCCGGGGCAATCGCGGAACGCGAGGGGCTCGCCGGGACATCGGGCGCCGACGAGCTCGAGGCGATCGTCGAGCGCGCGATCGAGGCCAACCCAGAGGCCGCGGAGAGGGTCCGGGAGGGGAAGGGGCAGGCGATCGGCCCGATCGTCGGCGCGGCGATGCGCGATGCCCGCGGGCGCGCCGACGGGGGCGAGGTGACCCGCCTCATCCGCTCCAAGCTGGGGGTCTAGTGCGCGAGGTCGCGCTCGGCGGCCGCACGGCGGCGACCGCGGCGGGCAGCTTCCGGGCCTGCCTGGCGGCGATCCTCGAGCTCGCCCCCGACGCGGTGCCCGACTACCCGTCCGCGGGCGGGGAGCTCCCCGGCTGGCACCTGACCCGCTGGCTCGGCGGGCTCGGCCTCGGACTGGTGCCGGTCGAGGACGCGGCCTCGTTCTCGTGGGCCGGGCCGTGGATCGGCTGGGTGCGCCCGGCGGGCGGCGACGGGCGACGGGCGGTCGTGATGTACGGCGTCCCATCGGGGGTCGCGTGGGATCCGTCGGAGGCGACCGGGGCCGAGGGTTGGGAGCTCGAGGACGGCCTGGTCGTCGCCGCACTCGACGTCGCGCTGGCGCGCCCGCGGCGTCCCGAGCCGCCGGCCTCGGCCGGGACGGTCGAGGGCATCTTCATCGCCGCCGAGGCCGGCGCATCGGTGCGGGCGCTCGACGAGACTCGGGCGCTCGCCGGCCGCGGGCTCGACGGCGACCGCCACGTCGACGGCTCCGGGACGTTCCCGTCGGGTGTCCCGGGCAGCGCCCTGACGCTGATCGAGGCCGAGGTCTGCGAGTCGTTCGATCCACCGCTCGAGCCGGGCGAGCATCGCCGCAACGTCCTCACCCGCGGGATCGACCTCAACCGGCTCGTGGGCCGCGAGTTCGAGATCGGAGCGGTGCGCTGCCGCGGCATGCGCCTCTGCGAGCCCTGCGCCGTCGTCGAGCGCTATGCCGCGCGCCCGGTGCTGCGCGCGCTGGTCCACCGCGGCGGCCTGCGGGCCGACATCCTCGCCGACGGCCTCATCCGGGTCGGCGATCGCCTGGCCGACATCTGAGCCGGTCCGGCCGCGCCGGCGCTGCGACCAGCCACAATGGTCTGGTGACCGGAGGCGCCTATGTCGTGATCGCCGTCAGCTTCGGGCTCGCCACCGGCATCATCGGCCGGTCGAAGGGGAGCTCGTTCTTCATCTGGTTCATCGTCGGCTGCGTGGTGCTGATCTTCGGACTCATCGCCGTGATCCTCTACCGCGTCGAGCGCGAGGAGCCTGAGCGCCGCTGCCCGCGCTGCGGCGCGGTCCACAAGCTCTACGTCCAGGTCTGCCGGCGCTGCGGCGAGGATCTCTACCTGCCCGATCCCGCCGAGGTACGGCATCCGGGCGCACGGTCGGGCTGATAGAACTGTCCCGGACCGGCGGGAGCCGGACGCGGCGATGAGGTCGGCTTGATCAGGCGCAGGAGCAGCGCGGCGGTCCTCGTCGCGGTCGCGGCGCTGACGGCCGGCCTCGCCGCGCGGGCCACCTCGGCGGCGCCGCCGGCGCGGACCGTGGTCGACAAATCATCGCCGCTGGCGAGGCCCGATCGAGTGCAGGGCCCGGCCCGCGGGCGGATCGACTTCTCGGTCGCCCTGCGCTGGCGCCACCGCCGCGCGCTGGCGGCGCTCGACCGGGCGGTCTCCGATCCGGCGAGCGCGGACTACGGGCACTACCTCACCGGCGCGCGGTTTCGGTCGCGCTTCTCGCCCACCGGCGCCGACGTGGCCGCGGTCGAGGCCTTCCTGCGCCACGCCGGGTTCCGGGTTCGCCATGTCTCGAAGGCGCGGATGCTCGTCGGCGCCAGCGGCACCGTCGCCGCGGCCGAGCGAGCCTTCCACACCGACCTGCGCCGCTACCGCGTCGGGCGCCGTCGGCTGGTCGAGGCGGCGAGGCCGGCGACAGTCCCGGCCGCGCTCGGCCGCCGTGTCCTCGGCGTCGTCGGGTTGAACGAGGTCCTCGCGCGGCCGCTGGCGGCCGGGCCGGCTCCCGTCTTCCTCCAGGCGAAGCCGTGCTCGAAGTGGTGGGCGCAGCGGTTCTCGACGAACCAGCCGAGGGCGTTCGGTGGGCAGCTGCCGTGGATCGTCTGCGGCTACGGCGGCACCCAGATCCAGGGCGCCTACGGCGTCGCCGGGGACATCGCCGGCGGCCTCGACGGGCGCGGCCAGACGGTGGCGATCATCGACGCCTTCGCCTCGCCGACGATCACAGGCGACATCCAGACCTACAGCGCGCGCCACGGGCTGCCGCCGGCGAACGTGACCCAGACCATCTTCCACGGCTGCCGGCGGGGCTGCTCGACCTCGAGCCAGCAGGGCTGGTACGGCGAGGAAACGCTCGACCTCGACGCCGTCCACACGATCGCCCCCGGCGCCGCGATCCACTACGTCGGCGCGCGCGACTCCGGCCGCGGGCTCGACGACGCCCTGGCCTACGCGGTCGACAACCACATCGCCTCGATCATCACCAACTCCTACGGCTTCCTCGGCGAGAACGTCGGCGCCGCCGCGGTCAAGGTTGGCGAGCAGATCCACCAAGAGGCGATCGCCGAGGGCATCGGCCTCTATTTCTCCTCGGGCGACGACGGCGACGAGCATTCGACCCTCGGCTACGTCTCTGCCGACTATCCGGCCTCGAGCCCGTTCGTGACCGCGGTCGGCGGAACCTCGCTCGGCGTCGGGCCGCTCGACAACTACCGCTTCGAGACCGGTTGGGGCACGAACCGCGCCGACCGCAAGCACAAGCAATGGACGCCGGCGGTGCCCGGCGCCTTCTACTACGGCAGCGGCGGCGGCACCTCGCGGGTGTTCACCGAGCCCAGCTATCAGCGCGGCGTCGTCCCGGGGCGGCTCGCCCACCGCTACGGCGGCGAGGGCCGGGTGGTCCCGGACGTCTCGATGGACGGCGATCCGACCACCGGGCTCATCACCGGCCAGACCCAGCGGTTCCCGAACGGGACCTTGAGGTACGCCGAGGCGAGGTACGGGGGCACGAGCCTCTCCTCGCCGTTGTTCGCCGGCTACATGGCGCTCGCCGATCAGGCGGCCGGCTTCGCGCACGGCTTCGTCAACCCCGCGCTCTACGCGCTCGCGGGCAGCGGGGCGATCCGCGACGTCAGGCCGACCGGCCAGCAGCTTGCGTCGGTCCGCCGCGACTACAACAACGGCGTCAACGGTTCCAAGGGCTACACCGTCAGCCTGCGGACGCTCGGCACCGACTCCTCGCTGCACACCAGGAAGGGCTTCGACGACGTCACCGGGCTCGGCAGCCCGCAGGGCGATCAGCTCATCGACGCGCTGAAGAGGCCGTAGCTCAGCGCAGCCAGGTTCTGACGATCGCGTTCGCGAAGCCGACCCCGTAGCGGACCACCGCCGGCTTCTTCGAGTGGCCGTGGAGGCGCCGGGCGACCGTCACCGGAACCTCCTTGGCGGGGATCCCGCGCTTGATCGCCTCGATCAGGAACTCCGAGGTGTGGAACTGCTCCTGGCGGAGGACGAGCTGGGGAAGGACGTCCGCGCGGACCGCCCGGTAGCCGTTCGAGCAGTCGCTGACCTTGGTCCCGGTGATCAGCGAGACGAGCCGGTTGAAGAAGACGATCCCGAGCTCGCGGGCGTAGTGGTTCGGCTCGGCCTCGCCCAGTACGCGCGAGCCGTGCGCGACCGCGACCTCGCCGGAGACCACCGGCGCCACCAGCCGGTCCATCTCGGAGGGCAGGTGCTGACCGTCGGCGTCGAGGGTGACGACGATGCTTGCCCCGGCGTCGGCGAGCAGCCGGTAGCCGGTACGGAGCGCCGCGCCGCCGCCGCGGTTGATCGTGTGGCGGGCGACGATCGCACCGTGCGCGCGGGCCACCTCGCCCGTCGCGTCCCGCGAGCCGTCGTCGACCACAAGGGTCGCGGTCTCGACCCCGCACACGACCGGTGGGATGGCGTCGAGGACGGCGGCGATGTTGGCCGCCTCGTCGTAGGCGGGGACCAGGACACCGACCCGATCGCGAAACCGTTCCGGATGGCCGGCGAGCCGGAACTCGTCGGCGGCGAGCCCCTCGAGCAGCGCCGAGAGCTCGCGGGTGATCCGCGAGCCCTGCGAGAGGGCGCGGAGCACGAGCGCGAAGAGGACGACGATCGCGAGGATCGCGACGCCGACGATGCGGGTCCCGTTCTGGCGCTTGAACGAGAACGCCCGCAGCAACGCGTCGAGGAGCTGCGTCCCCGAGACGACCGCCAGGCCGAGCGCGATCAGGAGCAGGATCAGGACGTCGACGTTGCGCAGCGAGCGGCGGCGCCAGATCGCGAAGGCGGCGATGAGGGCGGCGGCGACAAGCCCGGCGGCGCGGATCGCCGTCAGCTCGGTGGGGAAGATGCTCGCCAGCAGGGAAATCGGGCTCGCCAAGGCGCGCCAGAGGATAGGTCGGGGGGTCCCGGCGGTCCGGGCGTCGCCATCCAGGAGGCGGCGGCCCGCGACCGCCGCGGCGCCGGGTGGTCCGCTACCCTCGCCGGCGATGCGCATCCTGATCCTGGGTGGCGACGGTTACCTGGGGTGGCCGACGGCGATGCGATTCTCGTCCCGCGGGCACGAGGTCGCCGTCGTCGACGACTTCTCGCGCCGTCGCTGGCACCTTCGCAACTCGACCGACTCGCTGACGCCGATCCGCACCCTCGCCGATCGCGTCGACGCCTGGCGCGAGCTGTCGGGGAACGAGATTCGGACGTTGGTGGGGTCAATCGAGGATGCCGAGTTCCTCGACGGCGTCCTCGCCGACGTCCGGCCGGAGGCGATCGTGCACTACGGCGAGCAGCCGTCGGCGCCGTATTCGATGCGCTCCCGCGCGGCCGCGATCGAGACCCAGCGGACGAACGTGCTCGGGACGCTCAACCTGCTCCACTCGATCCGCGACCTGGTCCCCGACTGCCACCTGATCAAGCTGGGGACGATGGGCGAATACGGGACCCCGAACATCGACATCGAGGAGGGGTTCCTCGAGGTCCACCACAAGGGGCGTTCCGACGTGCTGCCGTTCCCGAAGCAGCCGGGCTCGATCTACCACCTCTCGAAGGTCCACGACTCCCACAACATCCACTTCGCCTGCCGGATCTGGGGGCTGCGCTCGACCGATCTCAACCAGGGCGTCGTCTACGGGATCGAGACCGAGGAGTCGAGCTCCGACGAGCGCCTGTTGACCCGCTTCGACTACGACGAGTACTTCGGGACCGTGCTCAACCGCTTCTGCGTCCAGGCGGTGATCGGACACCCCCTCACCGTCTACGGCGAGGGGGGGCAGACCCGCGGATTCCTCAACATCCGCGACACGCTCCAGTGCGTCGAGCTCGCCGTCGCCAACCCGCCGGAGCTCGGCGAGTACCGGGTCTTCAACCAGTTCACCGAGCAGTTCTCGGTCGCGGAGCTGGCCGAGCTCGTCCGCCGCAGCGCCGCCGAGCTCGACCATCAGGTGGCCGTCAAGCACTTCCCGAACCCCCGGATCGAGGCCGAGCGGCACTACTACAACGCCGCGAACACCAAGCTCCGCGACCTCGGCCTGCGCCCGCACCTGCTCGGCGAGGAGCTGGTCCGCTCGATGCTGCGAATCATCGAGCGCTACTCCGACCGGGTGATCGAGCGCGCGATCCTGCCAACCACCCGCTGGAAGCCGGGCGAGCTCGAGGGCGAGCTCCCTTCGCCCGCCGGCGGCACTGCTCGCCAGCGCCCGGAGTCGTGAGCTCGAGGCAAGCGGCGCGGCGCCGCGCCCCTCGGACCCGCGCCGAGCAGCGGGCCGAGCGCCGGCGGGCGATCATCGATGCCGCGCTGCGGATCATCGCCTCGCGCGGGCTCCCCGCCGTCACCCACCGCACCGTCGCCCGCGAGGCCGGGGTTCCGCTCGCCGCCACGACCTACTACTTCGCCTCCAAGGACGAGATCCTCAGCGAGGCGCTCGAGTCGCTGGCGGCCGTCGAGGTGGACCGGCTGGAGGCGCTGACCGCGAACGTCGTCGCGGCCACGCAGTCGCGGGCCGAGCTCGCCGCCGCGCTCGGCGAGGCACTGATCCCGGAGCCGGCCGACGCCGAGCGAACCTGGCTCGCCCAGTTCGAGATCTACGTGGAGGCGGCCCGGAACCCCGCGCTGCGCCCGGCCGTGATCCGCTGGCGGGAGGCGTTCGTCGAGCTCGCGGCGTCGGCGCTGCGGGCGATCGGCGCCCCCGACCCCGAGCGTCGGGCGCCGATCGCGGTCGCCGCGATCAACGGCATCCTCCTCGATCGCCTCCGGGGGGTCGGCACGGATCCCGAGCGGACGATGGCCGAGCATCTCGACGACCTGTTCGTGCTGCTGCTCGCGGAATAGCGCCGTCCCTACAATCTCTCAACCATGCGGGCCGCCGACGCTCTCTGCGAAGCGCTGAAGGCCGAGGGCGTCGAGCACATCTTCGGCATCCCTGGCGGCGCCAACCTGCCGACCTACGACGCGCTCTACGACGCCGAGATAACCCACATCCAGGCCCGCCACGAGCAGGGGGCCGGGCACGCTGCCGAGGGTTACGCGAAGGCCTCGGGGCGGGTCGGCGTGGCGTTCGCGACCTCCGGCCCCGGGGCCACCAACCTGGTCACCGCGGTCGCCGACGCCATGATGGACTCGGTCCCGACGGTCTTCGTCACCGGCCAGGTGCGGACCGAGCTGATCGGGACCGACGGCTTCCAGGAGGCCGACGTGACCGGGATCACGCTGCCGATCGTCAAGCACTCGCTGCTGGTCACCGACCCGCGGCAAATCCCCGACTACGTCCACCAGGCCTTCCACATCGCCTCCACCGGCCGTCCCGGACCGGTCCTGATCGACATCCCGCAGGACCTCTCGCGCGCCGACATCGACTACGAGCCGGCCGAGGGCCCGCCGGCGCTGCCCGGCTACAAGCCGCCGACCGAGGGCAACATCAAGCAGATCCGGATCGCTGCCAAGGCGCTCGCGAACTCGCGCCGCCCGGTCATCTACGGCGGCGGTGGGATCGTCAACGCCAACGCCGCCGCGGAGTTCCGCGAGTTCTGCGGCGCGGACCGGTTCCCGGTGACGCTGACCGTGATGGGCCTCGGCGCGTTCCCCGCACCGCACGAGCAGTGGCTCGGGATGCTCGGGATGCACGGCACGCGCGCGGCCAACTACGCCATGGATGAGGCCGACCTGATCATCGCCGTCGGCGCCCGCTTCGACGATCGCATCACCGGAAAGCTCTCGGAGTTCGCCCCCCGGGCGAAGTTCGTCCACATCGACGTCGATCCCGCCGAGATCTCGAAGAACGTCCCAGCCCACATCCCGATCGTCGGCGACGCCGCCGACGTGCTGCCCAAGCTCACCCGCGAATACCGGGCGCTGAAGGCCGACTCGGGACGGCTCGGTGAGTGGTGGGACCGGATCCAGGGCTGGCAGGCGGCCTATCCGCTGCGCTACGAGGACTCCTCGAACTCGGAGATCAAGCCACAGCTGATGGTCGAGGCCATGTACGAGGCAACCGGCGGCAAGGCGATCGTCACCTCCGACGTCGGCCAGCACCAGATGTGGTGCGCGCAGTACTACCACTTCGACGAGCCCCGGAAATGGATCAACTCCGGCGGGCTGGGAACGATGGGGTTCGGGCTCCCGGCGGCGATCGGGGCGAAGGTGGCGAAGCCCGACGAGACGGTCGTCTGCCTCGCCGGCGACGGCAGCCTGGTGATGGTCTGTCAGGAGATGGCGACCGCCGCGGTCCACGAGATCCCAATCAAGGTGTTCCTGATGAACAACGGCCACTTCGGGATGGTCCGCCAGTGGCAGGAGCTGTTCTGGTCGGGCCGCTACAAGTCGGTCGAGATGGGTCCAAGCCCCGACTGGGTGAAGCTCGCCGAGGCGTTCGGGTGGACCGGGATGCGCTGCGCCGACAAGAGCGAGCTCGGCGACGCGATGCGGACCGCGCTCGAGGTCGATGGGCCGGTGCTCCTCGACGTCGAGGTCTCGAAGACCGAGAACTGCTTCCCGATGATCCCGGCCGGCGCGGCGGCGCGGGACATGGTGGGATGAGCGAGCAGCGAGCAGCGAGCAGCCTGGAGACGCCAGCCGCTGCCTGCTGCTTGCTGCTGGCTGCTTGCTGAAGGACGGCTGACGATGGAAGCTGGCAGTTCAGAACTCATAAAGCTCGAGGACCTCCAGGTCACGAGCGGGCTGACCGGGCGCAAGCACGTGCTGTCGCTGCTGGTTGAGAACAAGCCCGGCGTGCTGGCCCGGATCGCCGGTCTCTTCAGCCGCCGCGGCTTCAATATCGACACATTGGCGGTCGGCCCGACCGAGGATCCCGACGTCTCGAGGATCACCCTCACGGTCGACGGCGCCGTCCACCCGATCGATCAGGTCACCAAGCAGCTCCACAAGCTGGTCAACGTGATCAAGATCCGCGACATGGAGCCGGACTCGACGGTGGCCCGCGAGATGGCCCTGTTCCGGGTCTCGGCCCCGGTCGAGAGCCGCGCCGAGATCATGCAGTTCGCCGAGATCTTCCGCGCCAACATCGTCGATGTCTCGCGCCGGACCCTGACGATCGAGGTCACCGGCTCGCAGGACAAGATCGACACGTTCGAGCGGATGATCCGCCCGCATGGCCTGATCGAGATGGCCCGTACCGGCGAAGTGGCCATCGCCCGTTCGCGTCCCGAGAGCTGACCGACGGGCGCTGAGCTAGAAACCGTCGCCGCCGCGCTCGAGGAGCTCCTCCGGCACACCGAGGGGCGGCGGTTGGTGAGCGTCACCGTCGAGGTCGAGCTCGACGATCCGAGCGCCGCGGTGTTCGCCTCGCGGCGCGCCGGCGACCGCTGGTTCTGCTGGGAGCAGCCCGACCGCGACGGCTTTGCGCTGGCGACGCTCGGCGCCGCCGCGGAGGTGGTCTCTCGGGGATCGGGCCGCTTCGACGAGGTCGCCGCGCGCTGCGCCGAGCTCGTCCGCGACCGGGCGGCGGTCGAGCCCGAGGACCTCCCCGCCGGGGCAGGACCGGTGTGGGTCGGGGGATTCGCTTTCGCCGACGACGGCGCCGCCGCCCCCCAGTGGTCCTCGTTTCCGCCGGCGCTGCTGGTGCTCCCGGAGCTGGCGCTCCTTCGCCGCGGCGGCAGGACGCTGCTGACGGCCTGCGCGTTCTCCGGGGGCGAGGTCGACCCCGTCGCCGACCGGCTCGCCGCGCGCCTCGCGGCGCTGCGCCCGGCGCCGTTCCCGCTCGCGGACCCGCACCCCACCGGCCGGGTGGAGATCGCGAGCGCGCTGCCCCCGAACCGCTACGAGACGGCCGTCACCGACGCCGTCGCCCGGATCCGCGCCGGCGCGCTCGAGAAGGCGGTGCTCGCCCGCGAGGTGATCGTCAACGCGCCCGCCGCCCACGACCCGGCGGCGCTCTACGGCGCGCTCCGCGAGCTGTTCGCGAGCTGCTTCTGCTTCTGCTGCGGCACTCCCGAGGGGGCGTTCGTCGGCGCCAGCCCCGAGCTGCTTCTGCGCCGCGAGGGCGCCGGCGTGGCGACGGTCGCGCTCGCCGGCTCGACCCGGCGGAGCGCCGACCCGGCCGTCGACGACCACCTCGGCGAGCGGCTCCTGCGAAGCGCCAAGGACCGCTCCGAGCACGCGATCGTCGCCCGGAGGATCGAGCGGGCGCTGCGGCCGCACGCGATCTGGGTCTCCTCGGAGGCCGAGCCCCAGCTCGTCCGCGTGGCGAACATCCAGCACATGGCGACGCCGATCCACGCCCAGCTCGCCGAGCCCCGCTCGGCGATCGAGCTCGCCGGGCTCCTGCATCCAACCCCCGCGGTCGGCGGCGAGCCGCGCGACCGAGCGCTCCGAGCGATCGACGAGCTCGAGGACCTCGACCGCGGCTGGTACGCGGGCGCGGTGGGGTGGATGGACGCCAGCGAGGACGGCGAGCTGTGCGTGGCGCTGCGCTCTACCCTCCTCCGCGACCGCGCCGCGCACCTCTACGCCGGCGCCGGGATCGTCGCCGAGTCAGACCCCGCCGCCGAGCTCGCCGAGACCGAGCTCAAGCTCGACGCCCTCCTGCCGCTGCTGGCCGGCTGAGCGTCCAGTGGGCCGTCACCCACTACGCTTCCCCGGTAAGCGGCGCGCCGGTCCCCCGGTGGTGCCTGTCCAGGCCTGAAAGGGAGCACCGATGAGAGTCAAGACAGGGGTGGCAGCGGGCGTCCTCGCGTGCGCGGTAGCGCTCGGGGCCTGCGGCGGCGGCAGCAGCAGTAGCAGTAGCAGCACGACCAGCGGCGGCGACGTCACCGCGTTCTGCGCCAAGGTGAAGGAGTTGAAGTCGATCAAGAATCCGTTCGCCGGGCTCCAGCCGGGCGACGTCCAGGGCGCGAAGGACGCCATCGACCAGCTGCGCTCGGAGGTGGCGAGCGTCGGCGACGTCGCCCCGGCCGCGATCTCCTCGGACGTCGACAAGGTCGAGAAGACGTTCGCGGACTTCGCGTCGTCGGTCAAGGACGCGAACACCCCGGCGGACTTCCTGAAGGCTGCGCAGGGCTTCCAGGCGGAGGCCAACTCGCTTCAGCAGACGGTCGCCCACCTCAACGCCTATACGAAGAAGAACTGCGGCAACTCGCAGTAGCCGGGTGCCCGCTACCCGACGGCGCGTTCGACCGCGCCGACGGCGGTCGCGGTCAGCCGGCGGTGGAGTTCGAGGTTGGCGCGCCGCTCGGTGGCGATCTCGATCACCGCGGCGCCGTCGGCGACCGCGCCCGCGATCTCATCGACCCTCGCGACCCGCCGGTGGCGGAGACCGTGTAGCGCCGCGAGGCGGGCGACGTCGAGTCCGAGCGGGGTCCCGAACAGGGCCTCGAACTCGCCGCGCTCGACGAGATCCGCCTGCGGCAGGAACTCGAAGATCCCGCCCCCGTCGTTGTTGAAGACGACGATGCGGACCGGGGCACGCGGATGGCGGGCGGCGGCGAGCCCATTCGAGTCGTGGAAGAGCCCGAGGTCGCCGGTCAGGATCCAGGTGCGCGAGCCGGTCGCCGCGCAGGCCCCGATCCCCGACGAGACGAGGCCGTCGATCCCGTTCGCCCCTCGGTTGCAGAGGAAGCGGACGGCGGCGGGCGCCGGGGCCAGGAACAGCTCCTGGTCGCGGATCGGCATCGACGAGGCGGTGTAGACGAGGTCCCCGTCGACGTAGAGCTGGCCGAGGGCGGCGTGGGCCCCAGGCTCGGTCGCCCCCTCGACGTCCCCCAGCTCGCCGCCGACCGCCGCAGCCGCGGCGGCGTCGGCACCCCGCCAGGCGTCGACCCAGGCGTCGTTCGGCTCCGGGGCCGCCGCGTCGGCGACCCGGCTCGCGAACCCCCGCGCTTCGACCCGGAGGACCACCAGAGCAACCCGGGTCGGTTCGCTCCAGCCATACGCCGGGTCGATGACGATCTGGCGAATCTCCCCAAGCGAGGAGAGCCAGCCGCGAAGCGCCTTGCTGGTCGGAAGCTCCCCGAAGCGGAGCACGATCTCGGGCTCGAGCGATGCGGGCCGGGCGCGGGCGATGGCGTCGTAGGAGGACACGACCAGCGAGCGGTCGTGGGGGCCGAGGCGCAGCTGGGAGG
>JBKPNB010000107.1:0-14862 GCA_046732395.1 Actinomycetota bacterium
CGCCAGCCCGGCGCGGGCTCGGGTCGATCGAGCTCGACCGCGTCGCGTTCGCCGAGGTCCGCCGCGAGCGCCTCGACCCGGCGCGCCGCGATCGCCTCGGCGCGCACGGTCACTCCCTCGATGATCGCGAACGGCAGCGCGAGGCCGTCGTTGTAGTCGGTGAACTCGCCGATCAGGTTGACGCGGCCCGGAGCGAACGCGGAGGCGCGCTCGGGCGGCATCGCCGAACCTCAGCGCTCCCCGGCGGAACTTGTGGCGGTGAGCACTTAGCCCGCGGCGTGCTCCGCCTCGATCTCCGCGATCTGGGCGATGCGGTGGGCGTGGCGCCCGCCCTGGAACTCGGTCTCCAGCCAGACCCGGAGGATTTCCTCGGCGAGGCCGATGCCGACGACGCGCCCGCCGATGGTCAGCACGTTCGCGTCGTTGTGGAGGCGGGCGTAGCGGGCGGTGTAGAGGTCGTTGCAGAGCGACGCCCGGGCGCCGCGAACCTTGTTGGCGGCGAGCTGCTCGCCCTGGCCCGAGCCGCCGAGCGCGATGCCCCGCTCGGCGCGCCCGGAGACGACCTCGCGCGCGACGCCGGCGCAGATCGGCGGATAGTCGACCGGCTCGGTGGAGTCGGTGCCGAGGTCGGTGACCTCGTGCCCGTCCGTCTCGAGCACCCCCTTCAGGTGCTCCTTGAGCTCGAACCCGGCGTGGTCGGCGCCAATCGCGATCCTCATCTCGCCGGCGACGATATCGAGGCGAGTCGGACGGCGACCTCGCTCGGCGCCAGCGCGCCCTCGCGAAGGATCGCCCAGCCGCCGCCGGCGTCGAGCGCCGAGACGTCGACGACCGTCGACGGCAGGCCGGTCAGCTCGCCGCCGTCGATCGCCAGGTCGGCGCCGGCGAGGACCTCGGCGTCGACCTCGTCGAAGCGCGCCCCCGCCGGCTCGCCGCTGAGGTTCGCGCTGGTCTGGAAGATCGGGCGGCGGGTCCCGGCGAGCGGACCCTCGATCAACCGCAGGCCGAGCCGATCCGGGTCGGCGCCGCAGGCGAGCGGGTAGCGGTGCGCCGGGTTCGCGACGACCACCGTCACGGGCCCCGGAACGAGGGCCGCGAGTGCCTCCCGGCTGCGGGGCCCGAGGTCGCCGAGCACCTCGCGCATGACGAGCGGCGCGAGATACATGACCGCCGAGGGCTTGCCGTCGTCGCGGCCCTTGATCCGGTGGATCCGCGCGATCGCGGCCGCATCGAGCGGGTCGCAGGCGAGGCCGTAGAGGCCGTCGGCGGGGAACAGCGCGACTCCCCCGCCGCCGACGCAACGCTCGAGCGCCGCTCGCGCCGCGGCCGCGCCGTCGCGCTCGATGGAGACGATCTCGAGGGCCATCAGCGCCGGCCGATGACCACGCGCTCGATGCCGGCGAGGTCGGGGCGGACCTCGGTGCGGGCGAAGCCGGCGTCCTTCACGAGACGCTCAACGGCCGCCCCCTGCCCCTGGCCGACCTCGAGCGCGATCGCGCGGCAGTCGGGTGGGGAGGCAAGCAGGCCTCGAATGGCGTCGAGGCCGTCCGGCCCGGCGAGCAGGGCTTCCTTCGGTTCGTAGAGGCGGATCTCGGGCTGGAGAGTGGGCCAGTCCCCGGTTTTCACGTAGGGGAGGTTGGCCACCACGAGGTCCCACTTCGAGGCTATTGGCGACTTATTGGCGGTATGCGCCAATAAGTCGCCAATCGAGAAGGTGACCCGCTCCTCGAGCCCCAATCGCGCGGCGTTCGCCCGCGCCACATCCAGTGCGCCGGCCGAGGTATCCGTCCCCCTCACTGCCACATCACCCAGCTCATCGGCAACCGCGAGCGCAACGGCCCCGCTACCCGTGCCGACGTCGAGCACCGTCCGCGGCCGAAGCTCCAGCGCCGCCTCCACCAGCAGCTCCGTCTCGGGGCGCGGGATCAGCACCCGCCGGTCGACCTCGAGCTCGATTCGGCGAAACGCCTTGCGCCCGAGGATGTAGGCGACCGGCTCGCGCCGCAAGCGGCGGCGCACCATCGCGCCGAAGCGCCGTCCGGCTTCCGTGCTCACCTCCGCCTCGCTGCCCGCGCGAAGCGCGGCCGTCCTCGTCCCCATCGCCTCCGCCAGCAGCAGCTCGGCATCGAGGCGGGGGGTGTCGATCCCGGCCGCGGTGAGCGCGTCGGTCGCCGCGCCCAGCGCCTGGACGACCGTCCCCGCGGCGACGGCCCCGCTCACGCCGACTGCGTCTGAGCGGCGAGCCGAGCCCGGCGCTCCTCGGCCGCGAGCGCCTCCGTGAACTCGTCGAGGTTCCCGCCCAGCACGCCCTCGAGGTCGTGCGAGGTGAGCTTCACCCGGTGGTCGGTGACCCGGCCCTGGGGGAAGTTGTAGGTACGGATCTTCTCCGAGCGCTCACCGGTGCCGACCTGGGCGCGGCGGTCGGCGGCGATCTCGGCCCGCTGGCGCTCGAGCTCGCGCTCGTACAGCCGCGCCCGCAGGACCCGCATCGCCTTCTCGCGGTTTTGGAGCTGCGACTTCTCGTCCTGCATCGAAACGGTGATCCCGGTCGGACGGTGCGTGATCCGGACAGCCGAGTCGGTGGTGTTGACCGACTGCCCGCCGGGGCCCGACGAGCGGTAGACGTCGACCTGGAGGTCGGCGGGGTCGATCTCGAGCTCCACCGCCTCCGCCTCGGGCAGGACCGCGACGGTCGCGGTCGAGGTGTGGATCCGCCCCTGGGACTCGGTCTTCGGCACCCGCTGCACGCGGTGGGTGCCGCCCTCGTACTTGAACACCGAGTAGGCGCCCTCGCCCTTGACCTCGAGGGTGACGTCCTTGAACCCGCCGACCTCGGCCGGTGCGCCCGAGAGCGTCTCGACGTCGAAGCCGCGACGCTCGGCGTAGCGGGTGAGCATCTTCTCGAGATCGCCGGCGAACAGGGCGGCCTCGTCGCCGCCGGCCCCGGCGCGGACCTCGACGATCACGTTCTTCGCGTCGTTCGGGTCGCGCTCGACCATCGCCAGCCGGAGGCGCTCCCCGAGCTCCTCGAGGCGTGCCGGGCCGTCCTCGACGAGCGCCCGCAGCTCGGGGTCGTCGCCGTCCTCCGCCAGCAGCTCGCGGGCGCCCTCGAGGTCGTCGCTCAGCTGCTGGTACTCGACGGCGAGGTTGTGGACCGGCTCCAGCTCTCGGTAGGCGCGGGCGACCTCGGCGTAGCGCTCGCGGTCGCCGATCACGTCGGGATCGGCCATCTCGCGCTCGAGCTCGCCGAAGCGGCCCGAGATCTGTTCGATCAGGTCGTCGATCACGGCTTCAATTGTGGCGTAGGGTGTGTCCATGAACTACGTGGGCCGGAGGCTCGTCCCGATCCTCGCCACCGCGGCGGCCGCCGCTGCGCTCGGCATGGCGGGCCTCGCCCAGGGATCGGCGTCCAAGCCCAAGTGCTTTGGAAAGACGGCGACGGTCGTCGGGACGTCCGGCCCCGACAGCATCCGGACCGGACCGGGCAACGACGTGATCGCCGGGCTGGGCGGCAACGACCGGCTGGGCGGAGGCACCGGCAACGACCTCGTCTGCGGGGGCGCGGGCGGCGACCTGATCGTCACCGGTCGCGGCACCGACAAGGTCGACGGCGGTCGCGGGAACGACACCCTCCACGCCGCCGACGACAACGATCTGACGCTGGGGGGTCCGGGCAACGACTTCGTCGATGGCCGTCGCACCGACACCGGGGACGTGGACAAAGGTGGGCCGGGCAACGACACCATCCTCGGCGGGGTCTTGATCCTCGGTGGACCCGGGGGGGACAGGATCAACGGAGCCGACTACGTCAACGACACCCACATTCCGAGCGTGATCAAGGGGGGCCCGGGCAACGACCAGATCAAAGGGCGCAGCGGGCACGACAAGATGCTCGGGCTCAAGGGCGACGATTCGCTACAGGGCCTCGCAGGCAACGACCGCCTCGAAGGCGGGTTCGGCGACGACGACCTCGACGGCGGCCTTGGGACCGACACCTGCATCCAGGGTCCCGGCCACGGGCCGGTGACCGCCTGCGAGATGTAGCTCAGGCGACGATCTCGATCTCTTCGTCGGCGCCCGACCCGGGGGTCTCGACGGCCAGCACCGCCTCGAGCGCGGCGATCGCGACCTCGAGCTGGGAGCGATCGGGCTCGCGGGTGGTCAGGTTCTGGAGCATCAGGCCCGGCCACATCACCGCCCGCACCCAGCGCTTGCGGCGGTGCTTGCCGGCGAGCTTGATCACCTCGTAGGAGAGGCCGGCGATCAGCGGGATCCCGAGCACCCGGGTGAGGACGAGCCAGTACCAGGCGGGCAGGCCGATCGGGGCGAACACGAAGATCGCGAGGACCATGACGACGAGCAGGAAGCTCGTCCCGCAGCGCGGGTGCAGGCGCGAGTAGCGCTCGGCGCGCGCCGGGGTCAGGCGGTCGCCGGCCTCGTAGCAGGAGATCGTCTTGTGCTCGGCGCCGTGGTACTCGAACACCCGCCGGAGGTCGCGGATCCGGCTGATCAGCACCAGGTAGGCGATGAAGATCGCCGTCCGCAGCAGCCCCTCGACGAGCCAGAAGAGCAGCGCCGAGCCGAGCGCGTCGCGGATCAGGCTGGTGGCGCCGACGGGGGCGACGAAGAACAGGCCGACAGCGACCGCCAGCGAGAGCACGATCGTCGCCCCCCAGGTGAACCCTCCGATCGGCTGCTCCTCGTCGGCGTCGGCGACCTGGGCGTTGGCCGAGATCGCGAGCGCCCGGAACCCGATCCGAAGCGACTCGGCGAGCGCGACGACGCCGCGGATCACGGGCACCCGGAGGATCCGATGGCGCTTCGCCCACGAGACGAGCGGCTCCGAGGTGACCTCGATCGCCCCGAGGGCCGCCGGCGCGGAGTCGTCGGCGATCGGCTTGCGCACCGCGACCGCCCACGTCGAGACGCCGCGCATCATCACCCCCTCGAGGACCGCCTGGCCGCCGACGGGCGCATCGCGGTCCGCGACCGGCATCCCGTCCGGCATCGGGGAGGCCTGGACGTGCGGGCGGCCGTCGGCCGCGGCGGCCGTCTCCGTGTCGGCCAGTGCGCTCAGCGGCCGGGCCTCGGCCTTAGCCCTGACGCCGCCGCGCGGCGCGGCGCCGGAAGCGCTCGACTCGGCCGCCCGTGTCGACGAGCTTCTGCTTGCCGGTGTAGAAGGGATGGCAGGCCGAGCAGATCTCGACGTGGAGCTCGGGCTTGGTGGAGCGGGTGTAGAACTCGTTGCCGCACGAGCAGCGAACGTGGGCGAGCACGTAGTCGGGATGGATTCCGGTCTTCACGCCATCGATGTTAGCGGCGCGCAGGCGCCCCGCCGGATCAAGCACGAATCGAGGAACCGCATGAACGACGGCACCGATCAGCGCACGGTGGAGCTTCCGCAGGGCGAGATCCGATACCGAGACGAGGGCTCCGGCCCGCCGATCGTCTTCGTCCACGGGCTGCTCGTCGACGGCACGCTGTGGGGGGAGGTGACGCCGCGCCTCGCCGACCGCCACCGGTGCATCGTCCCCGACCTCCCGCTCGGCTCGCACCGCCTGCCGATGCGCTCCGACGCCGACCTCTCCCCGCCCGGGCTAGCCCGCCTCGTCGACGACTTCATGGGCGCCCTCGACCTCGATGGTGTGACGCTCGTCGGCAACGACACCGGCGGGGCGATCAGCCAGCTCGTCGCGGTCGACCGCCCGGGGCGCCTGGCCCGGCTCGTCCTCACCCCCTGCGACGCCTACAGGGACTTCTTCCCCCTCGCTTTCCGGCCGATGCAGGTCGCGGCCCGGATCCCGGGCGCGATCACCGCGATGCTGCAGCTGATGCGGGCACGGGCGATGCGTCCCTCGCCGGCGGCCTACGGCCTGCTGACGAAGCGGCGGCTCCCCGACGACCTCCTCGCCCGCTGGATCGAGCCGGCGCTCCACGATCCCGCGGTCCGCCGCGACATGGTCAGGGTTCTGCAGGGGATCTCCAATCGCTACACCCTCGACGCCGCCGAGCGGCTCCGCCGGTTCGACAAGCCGGTGCTGATCGCCTGGGCGCCAGAGGACAAGTTCTTCAAGGTCTCGAACGCTCGGCGCCTGGCGGCCGAGATCCCGCGCGCCCGGCTCGAGCTGATCGCGGACAGCCTCACCTTCGTCCCGCTCGACCAGCCGCAGGCGGTGGCCGATCTGATCGCGGAGTTCGCGGCCGCGCACGACGGCGGGGCGGGGAAACCGCCGCCGGCCTGAGCCCGGCGGCGCTCGTCGTCCTCGGCTCGTTCCGGGGCGTCTGACGAGCGCACCGGGAGGGGTTCGCCGCGGGCCCGATCCGGGTACCGGGCCGCCCAAACGAGCCGAGGAGGGCTCGACGACGAAGGAGGGATGATGAAAGGCTCCTCACCACGGTGGCGACCCTCGGCGGGGACCGTGATCGCGCTGATCGCGCTGTTCCTCGCGCTCGGGGGGACCGCGGCCGCGCTGCACGGCCGCCATACGGTGAAGTCCGGCGACCTCGCCAAGCACGCGGTCGGACACCGCAACATCCGACCGGGGGCCGTCCATACGGGGAATCTCCGCTTCGGCGCGGCGACGCCGCAGAAGGTGAACGTGCTGCGATCGAACGCGGTCGGCGTCGCGAACGCCACCACCAACGCCCACCCGACCGGGCTCGGCGGGCCGGTGGTAAAGGTCACGGTGCCGAAGGGGGCGCTGGTCGAGGTCTACGCGCAGGCGCAGATCTCCGTCACCGGCGGCGGCAGCAACACCGCGACGGTGTCCCTGTTCGCCCCCGGGGTCCAGAGCAAGCCGGCGCCGATCCTCGCAGCCAACACGTCGGAGCTTCAGATGCGGAGGACCGCGCCCGGCGCGGGCCAGGAGGCGGGAGTCGTCTCGAGCAGCCGCGCGGGCTATCTGACGTTCGCGCCGAACCCGGGGCACTACACCTTCGCGCTCGCATACCAGACGAACGGCGGGACCGCAACTTTCCAGAACCGCGCGTTGTTCGTACGGGTGATCCGCTAGCTACGGGAAAGGGGATTCAGCTCGATGAGGGCACTACTCAAGCGGAGGCCGTCGGCGGCGATGATCGTTGCCGCGACGGCTCTCTTCGTCGCGCTCGGGGCCGGCGCGTACGCGGCGATCGGCATCCCGCTGCCGAAGAACAGCGTCGGCGGCAACGCGATCAAGGCGCAGGGGGTGAAGACCCGCAACTACTCGAAGGCCTCGATCCTGGGCCGGTTCATCGCCAACAACCAGGTGAAGACGCCGGCGATCCACGATGCGGCGGTCAACTCGCAGAAGGTGAGCCTGATCAAGTCGAGCTCGGTGAGCTCGGCCAACTCGACCACCTCGAACACGCCGACCGACCTCGGCGGCCCGAGCGTGGAGGTGACCGTCCCCGAGGGCGGGGTCGTCGAGCTCTTCGCGCAGGCCGATCTCCAGGTGTCCGGTGGGACGACGCCGACGGCGAAGGTCGACCTCGTCGAGCCGACCCTGCTGCCGACGCCGACGACGATCCTCTCGAGCGGATCGAACACCGCCCAGACCAACTACACGGCGCCGGGCACGCCCAACGGCGTCAACAGCGCGACGCGGGCGGGCTGGATCACGCTCGCGCCTCCGGCCGGGACCTACACGTTCTCGCTCCGCTACGAGACGACCGGCGGCGGGACGGCAACGTTCACGAACCGGACGCTGCTGGCGCGCGTCACTCAGTAGCCACCGCTGAACGGCGGCGGGCGGCGGCGAAGGCCGCCGCCCACCGCTCGCGGCCCGCAACTTTCGAGCCGCTCGTTGTTCTCTACGGGTGATCCGCTAGCTACGGAAAGGGGATTACTCGATGAGGGCACTGCTCAAGCGACGGCCGTCGGCGTCGATGATCATCGCCGCCACCGCGCTGTTCGTGGCGCTCGGGACCGGGGCCTATGCCGCTGTCTCGCATCTGCCGAAGAACAGCGTCGGCGGCAACGCGATCAAGGCGCAGGGGGTGAAGACCCGCAACTACTCGAAGGGCTCGATCCTCGGGCGCTTCATCAAGGCGAACCAGGTGAAGACGCCGGCGATCCAGAACGGCGCCGTCAAAACCGGGAAGACGAGCTTCATCTCCTCGAACTCGCAGTCGTCGTCGGTCTCGACGACCTCGGCCGGCCCGGTCGACCTCGGCGGGCCGAGCGTCACGGTGACGGTCCCGAACGGCGGGGTCGTCGACCTCTTCGCCAAGTCCGACATCTCGGTTGGCGGCGGCGGCACGCCGACGGCGAAGGTCGACCTCGTCGAGGGGAGCCTGGTTCCGACCCCAACCACGCTGCTCGCCAGTGCGTCGCACACGTTCCAGACCAACTACACGGCGCCGGGTACGCTCGCCGGCGTCTCCACCGCGACACGCGCGGGTTGGATCACGCTCGCGCCGCCGCCCGGCCAGTACACGTTCTCGCTTCGCTACGAGACGAGCGGCGGGACGGCGACGTTCCAGAACCGAACCCTGTTGGTGCGCGTAACGCGCTAACCAAGGTCAGTCAGCCCATCGCGGGGCGGGGCGTCGCCCCGCCCCGCGCTCTGCGCTCAGGTCTCCTGGTAGAGGGGCCCGTCGCCGCCCTCCGGGAGGGTGAGGCGACCGCCCTTGGCGGTGATCGCGCCGCACTGGACGCAGTTCGAGGCGGTGACGTGGACGTCGACCTCCGCCGCCCCGTTCGCGAGCTGATCGTCGGGGATCTCGTAGACCTGGGCCGGGCACATCGCGACCCAGGTCTGGGCCAGCTCGCGCGGGACGTGCTGCTGGACGCGGACGTGGTTGGGGGCGTCGTCGCGCGTCGCGTTCCCGGATAGGAACACCGACGAGAGCTTGTCGAAGATGTACTTGCCGTCCGGCTTCGGGTAGTCGTCGGAGGCCTTGCCGACGTCCATCTCGGCCTCCGCGTCGGCGTCGCTCGTCCAGTGGCCGCCGGGGAAGGCGCCCTTGGTGATCGTCATCGCGCTCGCCATCGCGCCGCCGATGAAGAACCCGCGCTCGAACGGCTGGCGCATGTTGCGCGAGCGGTAGAGGTCCTCCTCGATCAGGCTGTTGCGGACCCGCTCCTCGTAGCGCTCGAAGTTCACCGAGTCCCGCTTCAGCGCATCGACGATCGCCTCCGCCGCGTAGATGCCGGCGTGCATCGCGTAGTGGATGCCCTTCAGCTCCGGCACGTTCACCATCCCCACGCAGTCCCCCACCATCACCATTCCCGGCACCGTGAGGCGCTTCGGCATCGCCCAGTAGCCCCCCGAGGGAATCGTCTTCGCCCCCCAGCCGACCCGCTTGCCGCCGTCGAGGATCCCCTTCACGAAGGGATGGGTCTTCAGCTCCTGGAGGGCGTCGTGGACCGAGAAGGTGGCGTCGGTGTAGTCGAGCCCGACGACGAGCCCGATGCAGACCTTGTCCTCGCCCATCGGATAGATGAAGCTGCCGCCGAACTCGCGGTGCTTCGCGGCCTTGCGGAGCGGCCAGCCCATCGTGTGGATGACGCGGTCGAGCGGCTTCGGGACCTCCCACACCTCCTTCACCCCCAGCTCCCAGCGCTGCGGGTCGGGGCCGAACAGGCCGTAGTAGTCGATCGCCGCCTGGCTCAGGTGGCCGAGCGTGCCCTCCGCGAGCACCGTCGCCCTCGCGACCACGTCCGAGCCCGGCTCGAAGTTGGCGAGCTCCTCGCCGTCGCGGCCTCGCCCCTTGTCGCCGGAGCGGACGCCCCGCACGATCCGATCGCTGACGAGCAGCTTGTCGGCGGCGGTCTCGGTGAGGATGTACGCGCCCGCCTCCTCCGTCTTCTCGGCGAGGAAGCGCCCGAGCTTGGCGATCGAGGTGACGTAGTTGCCGTGGTTGCGGAAGTTGGGAGGCATCGGTAGGAGCGGCAGCGCCCTGCTCTTGGTCAGTAGGTAGACGGCGTCCTTCGTCACCTCCTGGTAGACCGGCCACTCGGAGGGGTCGAGGTCGGGAAATAGCTCCCGCATCGCCGAGGGGCGCATGTTCGCCCCCGAAAGCAGGTGGGCCCCGCAGGCCTTCCCCTTCTCGATCACCGCCACCGGCACCTCGCCGAGGGTCTCGGCCAGCTCCGGCTCGCCCTCCAGGAGCTGCATCAGCTTCACCGCGCAAGCGAGTCCGGCGGGGCCGCCGCCGACGATCGCCACCCCGACCTCGATCCGATCCTCCTCGGGATCGGTGGGCGGGACGACGTAGTCGGCGGCGTTGAAGGGAGGGGGGTATGCGCTTGGTGCTACTGCCATATCAGATGGGCATGTCGCATGTGGCAGGTGGCAGGTGGAACTCGACCTGCCACCTGCGACCTGCCACCTGCCTCAGCCTCCCTTTCGGGCCTTCACCGCCTCCGTGAGCTTGGGGAGGATCTTGTGCAGGTCGCCGACGACGCCGAGGTCGGAGAACTCGAAGATCGGCGCGTTCGGGTCCTTGTTGATGGCCAGGATGTTGTCCGAGTTCTGCATCCCGACCTTGTGCTGGATCGCCCCCGAGATCCCGGCGGCGAGGTAGAGCTTCGGAGCCACCGTCTTCCCGGTCTGGCCGATCTGGGCCGAGTACGGGTACCAGCCGGCGTCGACCACCGCGCGGGTCGCCGCAACGGCGCCGCCGAGCGCCCCGGCGAGCTCCTCGGCGAGCTTGAAGTTCCCGGCCTCGCCGAGCCCGCGGCCGCCGCCGACGAGGATGTCGGCGTCCTCGATGTTGACGTCGCCGCCGCGCTGCTCGCCGCGGGTCACCATCTTCGCCTTCGTCGACCACTCCGACAGCTCGACGTCGACGTCCACCACCTCCGCCGGGCCGCCGCCGCCCTCGTTCGAGTCGAACGCGTTGAGGCGCCCGATGATGATCCCCGGCTCGCCGACGTAGCCGACGTCGACCACCGCCGAGTCCTGGAGGATCGGGCGCTCGGCGACGAGCTTGCCGTCGTCGACCTTGACCGCGGTCACCTCCATCGTCACCCCGGCGCCGAGGCGGGCGGTGAGCCCGGCGCCGATCTCGAAGCCGAGCAGGCCGCCGCCGAACAGGGCGTAGTCGTAGCCCTCGTCGGAGATCACCTTCGCCATCGCGTCGACGATCGGCTGGGCGAGGCCCTCCGGGACCGACCTCGCGCGATGGACCTTGGTGGACCCGTAGGAGCCGAGCCCCGCGCAAGCGTCGTCGGCGACGTCGCCGACGACCAGGGCCGCCGCCTGGCTGCCGAGCTCGGCGGCCAGCCTCGCCGCCTCCGAGATCGCCCCCAGCGAGTTCTTGTTGAAGTTGCCCTCGTCGTCGTGGAGGGCGTAGACCAGGATCCCGGGCATCAGAGAAGCTTCCTTTCGTCGAGCCAGGCCACGATCCGCTCGACCGTCTCGTTGGTGTCCTCGTCCTCGATGATCTCCCCCGCCTCCTTCTGCGCCGGCGGGTTCACCGCCAGGACGGCGGTCCGGGAGCCGCTTTCGCCGACGCGATCGGGCTCGATCGCGACATCGCCGGTGGAGTGCGTGTCGAGCGGCTTCTTCTTCGCCCCCATGATCGCCTTCAGCGACGGATAGCGGGGCTCGTTGATCGCGTCGCCGACCGAGATCACCGCCGGCAGCTCGACCTCGACCGTGTCGTAGCCATACTCGGCCTGACGCTCGCAGGTGAGCTTGCCGTCGGCGACGTCGATCTTGATCACCTGGGTCAGCGACGGCATCTTCAGGTGGTCGGCGACGACGGCGCCGATCGTGTAGCACTCGCCGTCGTCGGATTGCTGGCCGAGGAGGACGAGGTCGGGGCTCTCGCGCTCGAGCACCTTGGCCAGCGCATAGCCGGTGGCACAGACGTCGGATCCGGCGAGGGCGTCGTCGCTGAGGTGGACCGAGCGATCGGCGCCGAGGGCAACCGCCTTGTGCAGCGCGCGGACCGCCGAGCTCGGGCCCATCGTCACCGCCACGATCTCGTCGACGTCGACCGCGCCGCCCTCGCGAATCTGCATCGCGGCCTCGATCCCGTGGGTGTCGAACGGGTTCAGGTTCTTCTCGCCGGAGCGGTCGAGGCGCATCGTCTGCGCGTCGATCCGCTTCTGGACGGCGGCGTCCGGAACCTCCTTGACCAGGCAGCAAATCTTCAACTGGTGGCCCTCCTTTGGGGTTTCGCGGCCCTGGAGATCGCTGTTTTTGGGGGCCGCGGCGGGCGCGAATCTTAGCGGCTCTACCCGATTGACTGATCAGTCAATCGGCTGCTCCGGCCCGCTCGCCGACCGCCCCGCGGATGTAGTCGACGATCGCGTCCGTCGGTGCCCCGGGGGTGAATACCTCGGACACACCGAGCTCCTTGAGCTCGGGGACGTCGTCGGCCGGAATCGTCCCGCCGACCGTCAGGACCACGTCCTCGGCGCCCTGCTCGCGGAGCAGCTCGACCACCCGCGGCACCAGGGTCATGTGGGCGCCGGAGAGGATCGAGAGGCCGACCGCATCGGCATCCTCCTGGACGACGGTGGCGACGATCTGCTCGGGCGTCTGGTGAAGCCCTGTGTAGATCACCTCCATGCCGGCGTCGCGGAGCGCCCGGGCGATGATCTTCGCCCCCCGGTCATGACCGTCGAGCCCGGGTTTGGCGACGACGACGCGGATCTTGCGGCGGCTCCCCTCGGCCATCTCTTCGCCGCAGCGTAGTTGAGCGGGTGTCCGCGGGGCGGAGCGGCCGCTAGATGTCGAGCGCGGCGCTGACGACGGCGGCGATGACGATCAGGATCAGCGCCGCGATCAGCAGGGCGACGAGCCCGACGAAGTAGGTCCTCACCCCCCGATCCTCGCCGCCGAGGCCGGGCTGGATCGGCTTCCGCTCGACCTCGATATCGCCCGCGTCCTCCTCGTGCTCGGCGAACAGGTGGGCGGCCCGTTCGGCCTCCTCCTTGGTCGCGACGTTGGTCAGCGCCACGTCCTCGCCCTCGCGGACCACGTCCCAGCCGTCGACCTCGTTGGGCGCGACTTTGATGTTGGTGCTCATGCCCGTCCGATACCCAGCGAACGGCGACGGCGAACCACGCCGGTACGGGCGAGGGACGGCTGCGGACGGCTAGAACACCGGCTGCTCGGAGAAGGTCCCGAAGACCTCCTGGAGCGCGGCGACCATCTCCCCCTCCGAGGCCCGGGCGCGCGCGGCCTCGATGAAGTGCGGCATCAGGTTCTCGCCCTCGCGAGCGGCCGCGGCCTTCAGCGCCGCGAGCGAGCGCTCGACCGCGGCGCCGTCGCGCCGCGCCCTGGTCGCGCGCAGCCGCTTGCCCTGGGCGCGCCCGACGGCCGGGTCGGGTCGGTGGATCTCGGGCTCGGCGTCGTCGTCGAGCCGGTAGGAGTTGACCCCCACGACCAGCCGCTGCCCGGAGTCGACCTCGCGCTGGTAGCGGAACGCGGCGTCGGCGATCTCGCGCTGGGGGAACCCGCGAGCGATCGCCTCGACCATCCCCCCGAGCTCGTCGATCCGGGCGAAGTAGGAGTAGGCGGCCTCCTCCAGGCGGTCGGTGAGGGCCTCGAGGAAGTAGGAGCCGCCGAGCGGGTCGGCGGTATTCGCCACCCCGGTCTCGTGGGCGATCACCTGCTGGGTGCGCAGCGCGAGCCGGACCGCGTCGGCGGTCGGCAGCGCGAGCGCCTCGTCGTAGGAGTTGGTGTGGAGCGACTGGGTGCCACCGAGCACGCCGGCGAGGGCCTCGATCGCCGTGCGGACGACGTTCGTCAGCGGCTGTTGCGCGGTGAGCGAGACGCCGGCGGTCTGGGTGTGGAAGCGCAGGCGCTGCGATTCCTCGTTGCGGGCGCCGTAGGTGTCGCGCAGCTCGCGGGCCCAGATCCGGCGCGCCGCCCGGTACTTGGCGATCTCCTCGAAGAAGTCGATGTGGGCGTTGAAGAAGAACGACAGCCGGGGCGCGAAGTCGTCTACGTCGAGGCCGCGGGCGATCGCGTGCTCGACGTAGGTGAAGCCGTCCTTGAGGGTGAACGCGAGCTCCTGGGCGGCGGTCGAGCCGGCCTCGCGGATGTGGTAGCCGGAGATCGAGATCGGGTGGAAGCGGGGCATCCGCTCGGTGGCGAACTCGATCATGTCTGTGCAGAGCCGCATCGCCGGCTCGATCGGGAAGCACCACTCCTTCTGGGCGATGTACTCCTTGAGGATGTCGGTCTGGATCGTGCCCCCGAGCCGCTCCGGCGCGACCCCCTGCTCCTCGGCGGCGCAGACGTAGAAGGCGAGCACGATCGCCGCCGGGGCGTTGATCGTCATCGAGGTCGTTACCTCGCCGAGCGGAATGTCGCGGAAGAGGTCGGCCATGTCGTCGAGCGTGTCGATCGCGACCCCCTCGACACCCACCTCGCCGAGCGCCCGGGGGTGGTCGGAGTCGAGCCCCATCAGGGTCGGCATGTCGAAGGCGGTGGAGAGGCCGGTCTGGCCGTGGTCGAGGAGGTAGCGGAATCGCTCGTTGGTCTCGGTCGCGGTCCCGAACCCCGCGAACTGGCGCATCGTCCACAGCCGCCCCCGGTACATCGACGGGTACGGGCCGCGGGTGAACGGGAACGACCCAGGGAAGCCGAGATCGCGGTCGGGGTCGAGCTCCGCGGTGTCCTCGGGGCTGTAGAGCGGGGCCACCGGCTCGCCGGAGATCGTCTCGAAGAGCGTGTCGCGCTCGCGCTGGCGCGCGTAGACCTCGTCCATCCACTCCCGCGCGCGGCGCCCGGCCCCGGGCTCGATCGCCATGCCAGAGAGTCTAAGTGCCGCCTCCCCGCAGGTACGGCCCGGATCTGGCGAGCGGCTGGGCGTGGCTGGCAAGCGCGGCGGGGGAAGGCGATGCTGAAGCATCGTCGAGCCCGCCGCGCGCCGCCAGGCGCGTCCAGCCCGCCGCCAGTACGGGGCGTACTTGCG
>JBKPNB010000108.1:0-2986 GCA_046732395.1 Actinomycetota bacterium
AAGCTCGGGAAGTCGAGGCCCGAGCAGAAGCTCGGCCCGTCGCCGCGCAGGACGATCGCGCGCACCGAGCGCGCCTCCTGGAGCTCGTCGATCGCGTCGCTCAGCGCGTCGAACATCGCCCGGTCGAGCGCGTTGTGCTTCTCCGGCCGGCGCAGCGCGACCTCGGCGACGTGATCGGCGACGTCGATCGAGACCCGGGTAGCCGCCTCGACGCTCACGGGCCCTCCTCGGCGCGGTCGGCCGGATCGGCCTCGGAGCCGCCGCCCGGGAACTGGCGGAGGACGGCGCCGGTCGTCTGCTCGAGCACCCGGCGCCAGGCCGACTGCTTCGAGCGCTCGCGCTCGACGCCCTCGAGCACGTGGCGGACCAGCCCCGCCGAGATCGAGATCCCGTGGCGCTCGGCGACCGCCTTGTAGCGGTCGTAGTCGCGGGCCAGCTTCAGGGTCACCGACTCGAACCCGTGCTTTGCGACCTCGAGCCGCCCCCGATAGTCGAGGATCGAGGTCCCGAACATCAGCTCGTCGTCGAGCTCGGGCTCGATCAGGATGATGTCGACTCCGGGGTAGCGCTGCTCCCACCAGGCGACCGAGCGGTGGAGGCGGTCGTGGGAGAGGATCCGGAAGGTCTGGTTGCCGATCGCCGCCAGCCCCATGTCCGCGACCCGCTGCGCCCGGGCGCCGGTGATGGTCGGGATCTGCTTCGAGAAGTCGTTCACGAACGGCACCAGGGGGTTGATGACGACGACGAAGCGGGCGCCGCGCTCGACGGCGACGTCGACGTTCGTGGTCGAGCGGATCCCGCCGTCGATGAAGTGCCGGTCGCCAACCGCGACCGGCTCGTAGAGCATCGGCAGCGCGCCCGAGGCGGCGACCGCGCGCGAGATCGGGACGTCGGCCCACTCGCCCTCCCCGAGCACCACCCGCTCGGTGGTGTCGAGGTCGGTGGCGGTCAGGTAGAGCTCGTTGTCGAGCATCCGGAAGTCGTCGGTGCGGTCGGGGTCCGCGAGCACTTCCGCGACGTAGCGCTCGATCCCGCGGCCGGTGTAGACGCCCGCGGGCAGCGCGCCGGCGAGGCCGGTGGCGACGTCGACGGCGGAGACCTCCCCGAGGCTCGACGCCAGCTCGCGGGCGACCCCGAAGGCGCGCAGCGGGAAGGTCAGCGACTTGGCGATGAAGCCGCGGATGTTCGGCTGGAGCAGGATCGAGAGCCTGATGTCGCTGAGCGGCGAGGGCAGGCGCGGGTTCAGCACCCGCATCATCTCCTCGGGGGTGACGCCGTTGGCGACGAGGGCCCCGACGAAGGCGCCGGCGCTGGTGCCCACGTAGATGTCGAAGTCGTTGATGGTGCGGTTGACCGCGAGCAGGTCGAGGGCGCGCAGCGCGCCGATCTCGTAGACGCCGCCGGTGAAGCCGCCGCCGCCGAGGACGAGGGCGGTCTTCGACGGTTGGCGCCGATGGCGCCCCCTCCGGCTGGCTCGAGACTCGGCCCCGGGCGCGTCGAGCTCGACGACCTTACCCATCGGCCGGACGATTATGTCAGGGGCGCCCTGACGCGGGCGAGGCCGCACGACGCCGCCGCGCCGGCTACGGTACGGGCCGATGGCGGGACGCCTGCGGCGTCTGGTGGGACCTGTGATTGTGGTGGTCGCCCTATCGGCCGCGGCCAGCGCGCAGGCGATCTCGGCCGATCGGCTTCGCAGCGGCCTTGCCGCGCAGATGCGCGCCACCGGCGGGGCGAGCGGCGCCTACGTCGTCGACCTCGACGCGAGCGGCGGCGACCAGCTCTTCTCGTGGGCGTCGCGAACGCGCCGCATCCTCGCGTCGAACATGAAGCTGTTCACGACCGCCGCGCTGCTCGAGCGCTACGGCGCGGAGAAGAAGTTCACCACGCACGTCTGGGCGGTCGGGCGGCGGACCGGGCCCGGCGGACGCGTCCTCGACGGTCGCCTGGCGCTGGTCGGCGCCGGCGACCCGACGCTCGCGGACGGGTCGTTCGCCCGCCGGTACGGGTTGCCGGCGACCCGCCTCGGCCCGCTCGCCGCGGCGGTGAAGGCGGCAGGGATCAGGCTCGTCCGCCACGGGATCCTCGCCGACGGGAGGATCTTCGACGGCCGCAGCACGATCCCCCAGGCCGGGATCAGCGGCGGGCCGTTCCTGGGGAGCCTCGCGGGCCTTGATTACAACTCGGGCTTCGTCCACGGCCACCTCGCCGACCACCCGCCGATCGTCGCAGCCCACGCGTTCGAGCGAAAGCTCGAGGCCGACGGGGTGAAGGTGAGGGGGCCGACGAGCCCGGGCAAGCTGTCCGCGGCGGTGAGAAAGGGTCCGCCGCTCGGCGGGGTCTCCTCGCCCCCGGTCGGCTCGCTGATCAAGGCCACGAACACGCCGTCGAACGACTTCTTCGCCGAGATGCTGCTGAAGCGGCTCGCGGCGGGCGGCGATCACCGCGGGACGACCGCCCGCGGCGCCCGGCTCGTCGAGCAGTTCGCCGCCCGCGCCGGCAGCTCGGTCACCACCCAGAACGGCTCCGGCCTCTCCCGCATCGACAGGGCGAGCCCGCGCGACGTCGTCCACCTGCTGGCGGCGATGGACGCTCGCGGCGACGGGGGCGTCTACCGGCGCTCGCTCGCCGTCCCCTGCAAGTCCGGAACGCTCGAGCGGCGGATGTGCGGGACCGCCGCCGCCGACAACTGCCACGCCAAGACCGGCACCCTCTCCAACGTCAGCGCGCTGTCCGGCTACTGCCAGGCCGCCGACCACCACCTGATCGCGTTCTCGCTGCTGATGAACGGCGTCAACATCTACGCCGCCCACGCCCACCAGGACGCGATCGCCTCGCTGATATCCCGATACCAGCCGTAGCCAGGCTTCGTGAGCAGGTGGGGGCCGGGCCCGAAGGGGTTCGTGCACTTGACCGCCTATATGGCGGCTAACTGCACGAACCCGAGCTTAGCGCCGGCTCAGCCCCTCCCCACGAGCTTCTGGAG
>JBKPNB010000109.1:0-6901 GCA_046732395.1 Actinomycetota bacterium
ATCGAGCTGCGCGGTATCGGAGAGTTTCTCGGTCTTGATCGACCCGCCGATCACCGCCGCCAGGACCACCAGCACGATCCAGCCGACGATCGCCCGTCGCGGATGTTTGGCGCTCCAACGACCGGTGCGTGCGGCGATTCCGGAGTGTGACTTCGAGGCCTTGTCCACGATCTCGTTCCCTTCCGTGTTGGAAATCAGGCTCGCCGCCAAGCCTGCGCCTCCGGGCCGCCGCCTCCAATGCGGATCGCTTCAGTCCTTGGGTGGGGCTAGCCCCAGGCAACCGACCCGGCAACCCCCATTGCCTAGGTGGGGTGCGTGACGTAGCTTTGACTGGCCATGACCCGCGAGGCGCCGATTCGTGTCGTCGTCGGAGAGGATCAGCCGATCGTCCGGCAGGGAGTGATCGCCGTTCTCGAGGGAGCCGGCTTCGAGGTCGTGGGCGTCGCCGGGGACGCCGAGGACCTGATTCGGAAGGCCAACGCGCACAAACCCGACGTCATCGTCACCGATATCCAGATGCCGCCCGACTCAACCGACGATGGGTTGCGGGCGGCGAGGGCGATCCGGGCCGCCCGGCCCGAGATCGGGGTGATGGTGCTCTCGCAGTACCTCGAGGACAGCTATGCACTCGAGCTCTTGAGCGAGGGCGCCCGCGGGGTCGGCTACATGCTGAAGGACCGAGTCGGTGACCTCGCGATCTTCACCGACGCGATTCGGCGGGTGGCCAACGGCGGCTCGGCCCTCGACCCCGACGTCGTCCAGCGGATGGTCGACCGCCCGCGGATCGAGAGCCCGATTGACGAGCTGACCCCGCGCGAGAGGGAGGTCTTGGCGTTGATGGCAGAGGGCCGCTCGAACCAGGGGATCGCGGACGCGCTGATCGTCACCGTCGCCGCCGTCGAGCGCCACGTGACGAGCATCTTCTCGAAGCTCGACCTGCGACAGGCGCCGGAGGATCACCGCCGCGTCCTCGCCGTCCTGCGGTACCTTCAGCGGTGATTCAGAGGTAGTCGGCGAGGCGTGTCACGGCAAGCTCCGTCTTGGCGACGAACCCGGCGGCGCCGCACCTCCTCACGTCATCGTCGGCCACGACGCTCGGATCCGAGGAGGTGAGCACCACCCTGGGCCGGGGACCATTCGCGCTGAGCCGCTTGGCGAGCTCGACCCCGTCGATGTCGGGAAGCTGGACGTCGAGGAGGACGGCGTCCGGCTTGAGAGCGGCGATCGCGGCGATCGCGCCCGCGGCATCCTCCGCCTCACCCGCCACCTCGAAACCTTGGCGGCGCAGCAGCTCGCCAGCGGTGCTTCGGAAGAAACCGTCGTCGTCCACGACCAGTACCGAGAGGGCCATCAACCCAGTGTGGGCGCGGCGAGTCGCCGCAACAATGGAGATAACCCCATTGTCCGCCGGCGGGCGCCCGCCTAGGGTCCGGGCCGGACAGATAGGAGGTGGTGCCGATGCGAGCCGATGTCGCAGTTGGATCCAGATTCCCGGACTACGAGTTGGTCGACCACGCCGGAGAGCGCCGACGCCTCTCCGAGATCCAGGACGGCTGCCCGCTGGTGATCGTCCTCGCCCGCGAGGCGTACTCGGCCAAGGATCAGGCTCAGCACGAGGGCCTCGTGCAGCTCTGGCGAGAGATGAAGCCCGGCGTCGGCTACTGCCAGATGGTGACGATCACCACCACGGACCCCCAGGAGACGCTCAACTACCGCTCGGGGGTGAACGCCGAGTGGACCTTCCTGGCCGACCCGCAGCGGATCGTCCAGCGCGACCTCGACATCCCCGAGTACACCGACCCCGACCACAACCAGATGGTCCCGCACACGATCGTCTGCGAGCCGGGGCTCGTCGTCTACAAGATCTACAACGGCTACTGGTTCTTTGGCCGCCCGACGGTCGAGGAGCTCCGTCATGATTTGCGCACCGTTCTCATGAAGATCCATTGGGATTGGGACCTCTCCAACCCGGAGGTCCGGGCGGCATGGGAGCGTGGAGATAGGGAGCGCTTCTATCCGCCGGAGTTCGGGTGGGGAGCGGCGGGACGGGACGCCTAGTCGAGCGCCGATAGCACGAGCATCGCGCGCACGCGAGTCCCCGCGCCCGGCGCGCTGTCGATAGCCACGCTCCCCCCAAGCGCCTCGGCACGATCGCGAAGGCCGCGCAAGCCGCTCCCACTCGCCGGGTTCGCACCGCCTCGGCCGTCGTCGGCGACCTCGATCGCGAGGAGGCCATCATGCTTGTTCACCCGCACCCGGGCGCGCGTGGCCCCCGCGTGCTTGGCGACGTTCGTCAGCGCTTCGGCGATCAGGAAGTACGCCGCCGCCTCGACGTGAGACGGATAGCGCTCCTCCGGCACCTCCGACTCAACCGGCATCGGCGACCGTTGGGCGAGACCGTCGATCGCCGCCCGCAGGCCGCGGTCGGCGAGGATCGTTGGGTGTAGCCCGGCCGCCAGCTCGCGTAGCTCCTGGAGCCCGCGTTGCGCCTCTTCCCGCGCCTCGCGGATTTTTGCCCGAGACGCCTCCACGTCGTCGTCGAGGTCCTGCTCGGCGAGCTGCAGGCTGATGATCGCGCTCACCAGGCGCTGCTGGGCGCCATCGTGGATGTCGCGTCCGAACTTCCGCCGGGCCTCGTCCGCGGCGGCGACCAGACGGGCACGCGAGGCGATGAGCTCGGCGCGGGCGGTGGCGTTGGAGACCGCCGTCGCCACCAACTCGGCGAAGCTTGCGACGCGCGACTCGGTCCCGGGTGGCAGAGGATCCCGCTCATCGGTCCCCGCGATAAGCGCTCCCCAGACCTCGCCATCGACGACCACCGGTGCTCCGACCTCCGACCGGATTCCGAGCTTGCGTAGGAGCTCCGCGAGCTCGCCCGGAACGTTGTCGTAGGTATCGACTCGACCCGGCGCGCCCGTTCGGTGCACGAGCGTGTTGATCGTCCCCTCCTCGAGAGGAAGGCGGGTCCCGGTGGGGACGTGCCTTTCGTCGTGGCTCCAACCCGACATCGTCAGGTTCATGGCGTCCGGAGTGAAGTGGGCGAGGTTGACGATCCTCGCTCCCACCAACCTGCCCGTCTCTTCGCAGACCGCGTCGAACACCGCCCTGGGCTCGGCTCCCTCTGCGACCAGCATCGCGACCCGTCGAAGCGCCGCCTGCTCCTCCGCGAGGAATTGGAGCGGCTCTTTCGCCATCCCCAGGACTCCTTTCGCCAGATCGGGTCCGAGTCTAGATCGATCCTGGCGCCGGCTCAGCGCTGCGAGTTCAGGTCGCCGGTGGGGATCTCCCCATTGCGGGCGCTGGCCCGACCAGTCAGCGTTAGGCTCGTGAGCCCGGTAGCTCAACTCGCTGGCCGAAGTTAGGGAACGCCGTGCCAGTTCCGAGTCCAGAGGAGTACGACGCGATGCTCGACGCCGCTCGCTCCGGCGGCTATGCGCTCGCGGCCGTCAACGTCACCTCGTCGGAGACGCTCAATGCGGCGATGCGCGGGTTCGCCGAGGCCGGGGCGGGCGGAATCGTCCAGGTCACGACGGGCGGCGCCGCCTACATCTCAGGCGATTCGATCGGCGATCCGGCCCGAGGCGCGATCGCATTCGCGGCGCTGGCGCGCCGGCTTGCCGAGGCATATCCGGTGCTCATCGGCGTCCACACCGACCACTGCCCGCCCGAGCAGCGCGACACTTTCCTGGCCCCGCTCCTCGATGACTCGGAGCGGCGTCGGAGTGGCGGAGACGCGCCGCTGTTCAACTCGCACATGTTTGACGGCTCGACGCTCCCGCTTGCCGAAAACCTGCGGATCGCCCGCGACCTACTCGATCGCTGCCGCGATCTCGGCATCGTCCTCGAGGTCGAGTGCGGAGTCGTCGGCGGCGAGGAGGACGGGGTCGAAGGGGCCAGCGGCGACGAGCGCCTCTACACGACGACCGAGGACCTACTCGCGGTAGCCGAAGCGCTCGGGACCGGCGATCGCGGTCGCTACCTCCTCGCCGCCACCTTCGGCAACGTGCACGGGAGCTACGCGCCAGGACGCGTCAGGCTCCGCCCCGAGATCCTCCGCGACGGCCAGGAAGCTCTCGCAGCGGCGAAGCCCGGCGCCCGCTTCGACTACGTCTTCCACGGGGCCAGCGGTTCCAGCGAGGCCGAGCTCCGCGAAGCAGTGGCGTTCGGGGTCGTCAAGGTGAACCTGGACAGCGATATGCAGTACGCGTTCACGCGGGCGGTCGCCGACCACGTCCTTCGCCACTATGACGGCGTGGTCAAGGTCGACGGTGGAGTGGGCGACAAGCGGGCCTACGATCCACGCGCATGGGGTCGCCGGGCGGAGGCGGCGATGGCCGCCGTAGTTGCCGAGGTGTGCGAAACGCTCGGTTCGGCCGGGAGGAGCCTAAGCCCCGGGCTGGGGTTAGCCCGCGGCAAAGACTGAGGGTCGCTCGATTGGCGGCGGCGTCGACCGCCCCCAGACTCGAAGGCTCAGCCGGCCCGCAACGGATTGGAGGAAGGAATGGCCGCACAACGAGACCACGGACAAGACGTCGGAATATGGATCGGCGGCGCCGTCGTCATCGTCGGGATCGCGACCATGATCTTCGGAAGCCTTTGGATAGGACTGGTGGCCACGCTCGCCGGGCTAGGCGGCTTCGCACGTAGGCAAGCGGTGCAGAGGTCTTATGGCGGTCCGGCCCGGCGGATCAGCACCGGGCCATCTCGAGCCCCCTGACGGACGCGATTTCGGACAAACTCGCGCTTGCTGGCACCCCGGGTACCGATTGCGGCGACTTTCCAGTGCGCCTGAGAGGAGTCGAACCTCCACGAGCCCAAATGGCTCACACGGCCCTCGACCTTGCTCAACCTCGGGGCCGATCAGCCTCGAACGTAGAACGCCTCGACGCCGTGCGGCGAGCTCCTCAGGTCCAGTACGGTCGCGAAGCAGGCGCCGAATCGTTCCGACCAGCCCCCGCTGCCGACTCAGCGGCAGGTCCCGAGTTCGCTCGCCCGTGAGATCGCCGCTGGCCAGTCGGTCCTGTGGCCGCACTCCGACATGTCCGCGTGAAGAGGTCATCGAGCGCCGAGGGATCGGCGGCGAATCCTCGCCGCCGCCTCGTCGACGCGATGCCGTGATCCCACTCGCCAGCGTAGGCGCCGCAGCGCTCGCAGGCGGCATCGGTCTCGCGTAGATACGGCCGCTCCGCGGGCACGCGCGAGCCCGCGTGTCGCCGCCGATTTGCGCTTTGCCCTTCGGTGGGTGGGGGTTTCGCGGTCCCACCGCACTTTATGTATGAGGATGAGCGGCCGGACGGAGCCAGAGGCGCGAGCGCGGCAGCTCGGTCGGCGCTGCCCGCGCGACGGGCAAGGACGAAAACGCCGGGCAGTAGTCGAAGGGATCGCATGAGCAGGGTCGGCCCACCTGATCAGCTACTTACGGCGGTCGACGTGGCACGATGGCTCGTGCTCGGCGAGGGTTGGGTCCGCGAGCACGTGGCCGAGTTGGGTGCGGTGAAGTTGGGCGCCGACCCCCGGGCGCCGCTGCGGTTCACGCGCCTGGGCGTCGAGGAGTGGATCGAACGCCACCGGCTTCGGCCTCCAATCGCTCGCCCGCGGCGAAGGATTCCCGCAGAACGCGTGAAGCTCCTCCCGCTACCCGGTGAGCGGCGATAGCCCGAGCGTTACCCTCGGCGCGATGCCGAGGCCGCGATCCGGGGCGATAGAGGCCTATGAGTGGGCCGACGGGCGCACCGTTACTTGGCGTCTTCGGGTCCGTGATCGCGGGCGGCGCTACCGGCTCGACCTCGGGACGAACCACGAGGGGTGGAATGCCGACCGCGCGAGAGCAGAACTCGAGCGGATCATGGGAAGGATCGAGCGCGGGACGTGGCGGCCCCCGCGGGCCACGCGAGGGCCGGATCCGTCCGAGACCGTGCACCTGACGGCGTCGCGCTGGTGGCAGCGAAAGGAGGCGGAGCTAAAGCCCAACGCGCAGGCCGACTATCGCTGGCGCCTTGACTACGTGCTCGCGGAGTTGGCGCGCGAGCCGACCGCGGAGATCGATCCGAAGCGGGTTGACGAGTTCCGTCAGAGCCTCGTCGGACGCGGGCTCTCGCCGCGCTCGGTGAACATGGTGCTCGGCCCTCCTCGCCCAGGTGCTCGACGACGCGGTGGAGTACGGGCTGCTCGCAACTAACCCGGCGCGGGGGAAGAGGCGCCGGCTCCGGGTGCCGAAGCCGGAGCGGTCCTTCCTCGAACCGGAGATGGTGGCCGACCTCCTCGACGTCGCGGGAGAGTGGGAGGCGAGCCTGCCCGAGCACCAGCGCTACGGCCGGCGGGCCTTGCTTGCCTTGCTCTGCCTCGCGGGTCCACGGATCAGCGAGGCGATCGCGGCCGACCGGGGAGACATCGACCTGGCCGCCGGGCGTTGGCGGATCCCGCGGGCTAACACCGACGCGGGCCAGCGCGATGTGGAGCTGACGATGTTCGTCGCCGAGGAGCTGAGAAGCCACGTCGCGACGATGCGGTCCCTGGGACGGGCCGGCGGGGCCCGCGCCCCGATGTGGCCGACGCTACGCGGAGGGCGGCTTAACCCGAGCAACGTCCGCGGCCGGCTTCTCGCCGAGGCGGTCAAACAAGCCAACGCGAGGCGCGAGCAGGAGGGAGAAGATGCTTCTCCCGGCACGGGTCACTCCTCATACCCTGCGCAGGACCTTCGCCTCCCTGGCGCTTGCCGCCGGTCGCGACCCGCGGTGGGTAATGGGCCAGATCGGCCACACCGACGCGCGCCTCACGCTCTCCGTCTACGCCCAAGTCGTGCAGCGACAGAGCCCGGATCGGGCGCTCGTGTGGCGGTTCATGCGGTTCCCGGATGAGCCCGACGGCGAGCCGTTTGGCCCAACGAACGGCCCAATGGGCG
>JBKPNB010000110.1:0-5440 GCA_046732395.1 Actinomycetota bacterium
ACCCCGAGGAGGCGATCCCGATCCTCGAGCGGCGCCTGCAGATCCCCGACCAGACCGCGACCGTCCAGGCGGAGCTCGACGCGGCTCGGGCTGCCGCCTCCGGATAGCGTCAAGTCGAATCGGGCCCGGCGAGCCGCCCGCGTTTTCGCTGTCGAGTCGGGCGGGACAACGCGTGTGGGGGACCTCGACGCGAGGACGAAGTCCGCGGAATCCCTCCCCCCGCGCCGCCGGCCATGTCCCACCCTCGTGACTCGGGAGCTCGCCACCGCGCGTTGATCTGGCCAGTTCTGGCCAAGGGGCATGCATGAATCGAGACCCCAAACCCGCCATGCCTGATCCCCCGCCGGGGGGTGGAGTCGTCCAGGTCGAACCGTAACCGTGAACGCATTTTTTCGCCTGGTTGGATCGCGCCCATGAATGCAGACCTCCTCAGGTGGGGGTTCAGACTCCCACGGCTGGACCTTCTTGGGTCGCACCTTCGCTCCTAGCTTCCGAACGTGCAGGCGTGACCTGCCGACGATGCGCACTCGATCCAGGGCTCACGGTCGCGCCGACTGCGGCCACGGCGAGCGATGCCGGCCTGCCAACAGGAGGACCCTGCGGGATGCTTTGCATTCCAGACCTTCTCTCTCCCTTCGGAGGATTCACGGTTTACCCTGCGTGCCCGAGCCTCTGGCCGACCGAGGAGCCATCGTCGGGCGGGAGGGCCGAGCCCTGAACGTATCCCTCGAAGCCGCCGGGCTGCGGGAGTAGGCGGTAATCGCCCAGCCGCTCGAGCTAGTCGGATTCAGTCGCGACGCTCGCGCTTCGGAAGGAGAAGTCATTCCTCTGCTTCTGCTCTTCGTCCGTTGCGATAGCGACGGCGTCGCCGGTCGCGCTCGCTCGAATAGGGATGCGCTCCTGATCGGGGTGACCTGCCGAGGCTCGGCTACGCATTCATCCTCGCCGCGATCGGCGGCGCGGCGATCGCGGTGGCGCTCGCTCTACGCCCCGATGATCGCCGAATCGCCGGAGCCGCCGGCCTCTTCTGTCTCGGTCAGATCGTCGCCTGGGGCCTCTTCGTGACGATCCCCGTGCCGTTCTTCGACGGAACGCCAGAGCCTGTCGAAGCCATCGCCGTCGTGTCGAGCTCGTGGAGCCTCTCGGCGTCGTCGTCGCGCCTACGATCGTCGCTGCGCCGCAGCCGGCGCCCGCCACGTGAGCCGGCACCCACCCGCTTTGGTCCCCGCCGCCACCTCGAAATAGCACGGGGGCACAGCTACTAGGTTCCTGGCGGGCCTCGCTCGCCCGTTGGATTACTCGCCAGTCTGCCCCGCACCGCCTTCCGGGACGAGCGCGCGGGCACCCCACGCGGTACATGGACGACCGGCTCCGGGGCGGAGGAGGACTGGGTGGGAAGAGCTGGGTTCGCTGTGGCCAATGCTCGGGGACCAGCCCCTGTGCTCGGGACGCGACAGGGAAGGCGATCGACCGTCGCAGGACGGTCTCGCGTGAACTTTTCCCAGCTTCGCGGAGTATGGAAGGGCGACAGCGGCCTAGGCTTCGGAAGAGGAGACGCGCTCGAGGGGGAAGTCCCGCTCGCTACAGGGAGGAACGCCATGAGGAATAACGCGGGTTCCCCGAACTTTCCTCGCGGGGGCCCCGTGCGGATATTGCGCCTGGTCCTGCTAGCGGCCGGGCTGTCCGTCCTGCTCGTGAGGCCGGCGGAGGCCGCAACCCCGATCGGTACGTTGAAGCAGTATCGGGTGCCGACCGCGAATAGCCAGCCGCGGTTCATCACCAATGGCGCAGACGGCAACCGCTGGTTCGTCGAGGGCAACGCGTCCAACATCGGGCGCATCACGCCGGCCGGTGATATCACCGAATTCGGTCCCGCATGCCAGGCGTGCCTCCTGAGCGACATCGTCCAGGGACCCGGCGGCATCTTGTACTACACGTCGAACGACCCGACCCTCGGGCGCATCACGACATCCGGTGAAATCCTGCCCGCGGTGGCGATCCCGAACACCGCCGCGGTCGGCGGCGACATCGCCGCGCACGGCAACGAGATCTGGTTCAACGACTTCAACAACGACGCCCTCTGGCGCTACGACACCGTGTCGGGGCAGTTCACCCGTTTCGACGTCCCGGAGCCGTTGGACGTCGCGGTCGACTCGGCAGGGATCGTGTGGTTCCCCTCGAGCGTCGCCCAGGCGATCGGACGGCTCGACCCGACGACCGGCGCCGTCTCGCTGGCGCCGACCCTGGGCTCTCCCTCGCAGATCACCGTCGCCGCCAACGGCGACGTCTGGTTTACCGACCCCGCTCCGGTCGCCGGCCCGCCTCCGTTCGGCGAGGCGGTTGGGAGGGTTCATCCGGCGACGATGGCGGTGACCGAGTTCCCGGTGACGCTAGGGGTCCGTCCGTTGGGTATCGCGGCGGCGCCGGGCGCGGCGTCGCCGTTCGGGTCGGTCTGGTTCACCCAGAATGCCAAGGGGAACGTCGCCGCCATCACCGATCAGGGTGTCATCACCGAGGGCAAGGCGGTCAAGGGCAGCGACCCGCTCGGGGTCACGGTCGATGACGTGGGCAACCCGTGGTACGCGATGAGGTCGGCGAACAAGATCGCCAAGCTCCAGCTCCGCTAGCGCTAGTACGACTCTCTCGACGAGACGAGACTGGTGGTGCCGTAAAGGCTGACGTCGAGCGACGCCGCGCGCTCCCACGGCTCCGACCAGCGGGCGTCCCCGCCGACGGTGACCACACGCTTGCTCGGGACGATTTGCGAGCGCGCGACCCCCCGTCGGCTCGCTCCTCGCCGACGATTTCCGCGCGCGAGCATCGGGGCCATGCCCGCGACGAGGCCCGATGGCCCAAGCCCTGGCACGTCGCTGCCGATCCTGCGTCCATCCTGGCCGGTCGCGGACATCTGCTGCCCGCGGTCGATCGTGCCCGGTCGGCGACCTCGGCCTCGGTCAGCTGCGCCAGAACCACGCGACCGAGATACTGGACAGACCGCGGCTGCTCGCAGCAGCCGCGGCGCGCCTAAACGCCCGGTGGGGCGGTGCAGGCGCTCACAACCGTCAGCCGCGTTGGAAGGAGACGAGGTGCAGGCGCTCCGGCGGCCCCTTGACCGCGACCTCCCGAGCACCTCGCCCCACTCCGCCGCAAAAACGCGCGCGCGTAGTGGGCCCGCTTGTGCCGCCACCCTTGTACCTACATTGACGGACGGGTGGGGCGACCCCGCCGATGGGGGGCGGGCGCGTCCCGCGGAAATCACGTCATGACATGTCTAGAGACGCAGGCAGTTGGCTCGGTGCTCGCTCAGAGAGAGCCGAGCACCATGATCGAACCGGCGGCGGCGAGGGCCACCGCACCGACGCGCAGCCGTGGCAACCGCGCGGTGCGTTCCCAACTGACAAGCGCGGCCACGCTGACCATCGAGAGGAGCGCGTGGCCTGGAACCATCGCCAGCATCACTGGCCAGCACACCCCGACGCATTGGCCTGCGTTGTAGGTCCCGAAATTCAGGCAAGCGCGATCGCCCGCGCGACCATGGGGCGCGAGGCCCACGTATCGATGACAGCGTTTGAGGCACCGGCACTTTGTTGCCGTCAGACTCCAGACGGCGGCGATCAACAGCGCGGCGCCGGCGGCAAGCGACACCGGCAGTGACGGCCCGCCTGCGAGCGACCAGATTCCGAGGGCCACCGCACCGAACACGCCCCACACGGCCAGGTAGCCGACCACGAACAGCGCGGCCGACCGATAGCGCCGCGCCCAGAGACTTTGCAAGCTGATCTCCCGCAGGATCGGCAGCGCTGGGGGGAGCATCATCGCGGCGATCATGAGTATCCACCAGCCCAGGCTCGCGCCGGACAAGCCGTGGTGGTGATGGCCGTGCGGGGCGGCGACCCGTGAGCCCATGCTCGTAGAGGATCCGGTGCAGAGATAAATCGGGGAGCCGGTCAAAGGCGTGCTCGCCTGGGGCAGCGCATCGTTCAGAATCAGGACGATCCAGGCACCGGCGACAAGCAGCGCCCACGGCCACTCCGGGCGCCGCCAGGTCAGCCGCCGCAACGGATGGACGCGGGGGGGCATGGCCCTCGGCGCCGCGCTCACGGCGAGCGGTACTACTCGACGAACAGGCTGACGCGACCGATTCGCACCGGGGGCGGCGTTTGCTCCGGCCGAGTCTCCGGCCCGACGCCGATGGGCGCGAACGTGACGTGCAGCTCATCGGGGTTCCACCGCTCGCGCGCGGTCAGCTCTGCGACGGTGTCGGTGATGTCGAAGACATGGCGAAGGCGATGGGGCGCCTCCTCGCCCTCGCGATCGACCGCTGCCGACTCGATCCCGAAGAACGACAGCGCGCCGACGTAGTGCGGACCCTCTGGGTCCGCCGGCTCGCCCGGCGGCAGGTTGACGTAGACGCCGTAGAGCAGGCCGGGATTCGCCTCACCCTCGATGTCCTCGACGTTCAGATACACCGCCGAGGGCCCGCCCTCGGCGACGATGGCGGCTCGGCGAGGTCCGCTGGGCGGGCCCAAGGCGAGCCTCGTGCTTGCGGCCGCGGCGTCCTCGAGTAGTACCGGCTCGTCGATCGCCCCGACCATCTCGGCCGGGAGGTCGTCTGCCATCACTCCCACCTCCTCCAGTTCGCTGGGCGCGACGGGCGGCCCGATCGGAGCCGGCGGCAGGCCGCTGTAGGTGTAGAGCAGCTGGGTCTCGATGTCGAGTACATCGCTCACCTTCAGGGTGACACGGGCGCCCGTCTCGTCGACAAGATCGAAGGGCATGCCGAGCCAATCGCCGTCGGTCGGGTTTGAACGGCTGGGCGGCCCCCGCCTCCACTGCTCCCAGAGCCGATCTATGTTCGCGTGGTGCAGCCAGAAGATCGGATCCAACGCAGCGGTGTTGAACGCGATCATGAGTCCCCCGGTCCGCCGACCTGGTTATGGACGGCTCCGTGCGGCGTCCCCTCGAGCGGCCCGAACGGCCCGCTCGAGCTGTGGTGAAACAGCGGCTTGGTTGGCCCGCCGCCGAAGCCCGGCGACGCCCCGAACACCGAGCGCGAGAATACGGTCTCCTTCATGGCCGCTGTGAGCGAGACGGCGGCGCCCGGCAGCGGCTCGCCGCGGTTGATGTCCACCGGCGCGGTCTGACGCAGCGTCGTGAACAGGGGGTTGCGACGTCCGTCGGGTAGCGTCGGGTCACGAAACGCGGGCGGCAACACGCGGCGGCCGGGATTGTCGCTGTAGTTCCAGTAGGGCAGAGCCCAGTCGTCTGCGACGGTCGGATCGAGGTGCGATCGCACGATCTGCGGTCTTCACTCAGTCCCTGCTTCGCCTACTGCAGCGGTGAAGAACCCGCTAACCCGAAATACAGTCCTCAAGCGAGCCGTGTTGCTGGGCGAACGTCCTGTAGAACAGCCCGGCAGGCCCCGGCTCCGCGTTGTTGG
>JBKPNB010000111.1:0-7177 GCA_046732395.1 Actinomycetota bacterium
ACGGCATACGCGATGGACCTCAATGTCTCGTGGGCTCGGAGATGTGTATAAGAGACAGACCAGGAGGCGATGCTGGCCGAGGCCGAGGAGGCGCTCGAATCCGCCCTAGGGCACGGCGTTCGGGTCCGGGCGGCGCGACGCGGGATCAACGCCGAGCTCCACTTCGACGACCTCGACGAGCTCGAGGCCTTCGCCGCGCGCCTCCGCGGAAGCTGAGCCGGCGGGGCGGTGATCCGGCGGCCGCTCTTCCTGCTCTTCTCGATCCTCCTGTTCGTCGTCGCCGTCGGCCTCCTTGCCTCCCGACCCGCGACCGTGACCGGCGTCGACGCTGCCGAGCTCGGCTCCTCGGTCGAGGGAACGATCGGCGGCGCGCACCCGAACGCCCGCTGCCAGCAGCTCCACGGGAGCGCCTGGCGCTGTCGGGTCGAGGCCGGCGGCGGCGCGTCCGCGTACCGGGTCGTTACCCACTCGTTCGGCTGCTGGCTGGCGCAGGCCGCGGGCTCGGCCGCGCACCTTCCGCGCCGGCCCTCCGGCTGCATCACCGCCTTCGACTACTTCTAGTGTCGCGAGCGGGAGGTACGCGGCACCTCGAATGCCGGTGGACCTCCGACTCGGGACACTAGGGCGCGAGCCGCTCGATCCGCCAGCGGCGGCCGTCCCGGACGTAGCGGAAGCGGTCGTGCAGGCGATCGACCTGGCCCTGCCAGAACTCGATCGCCTCGGGCCGTAGCAGGTAGCCGCCCCAGCCCTCGGGGCGCGGCACCGGGCCGCCCTCGAAGCGGCGCCCGGACTCGGCGACGAGCCCGTCGAGCTCGGCGCGGTCGCGAAGCGGGCGGCTCTGCGGCGAGGCCCAGGCGGCGAGCTGGCTCTCGCGCGGGCGGGTCGCGAAGTAGGCATCCGACTCGGCTGCAGGGAGGCGCTCGACGGTCCCGCGGACGCGCACCTGGCGGTCCAGCTCGCGCCAGTAGACGACGAGGGCCGCGCGGCCGTCCGCCGCGAGCTGCTCGCCCTTCGCCGAGGAGTAGTTGGTGTGGAAGCGAAAGCCCGCCGCGTCGACGCCCTTGAGGAGGACCATCCGGGCGTCGGGCGATCCGTCGGCGTCGACCGTCGCCAGGCAGACGGCGTCGGCGAGCGGGACCTCCGCGGCCGCCCCCGCGTACCAGTCGGCGAACTGCTCGATCGGGTCGTCACGCAGATCCGATCGCCTGAGCGGCGGCATGTCGGGGCGGCGCGGCATCGGCGGGGCAGCCTAGTGGGCCGTCCGCAGCCTCTGGTCCGTGGCCTGCGCCGCTACCCCGGCGCTTCTAGAATGGCTCGCCCTGGGGCGATTAGCTCAGTCGGTTAGAGCGCCTCTCTGATAAGGAGGAGGTCCCTGGTTCGAGTCCAGGATCGCCCATCCATCCATGGCTGGGCGATCCTGGCCTCTCACCCCACTCGCCGTCCCGGCTCGTTCGAGTCCAGGATCGCCCATCGCATCGCCGAGCGGTTTTCGGGGGGTGTGTAGCGGATGCGGCAGCATCAGCTCTGGCCCGATCGTGGCCCAAACGCCTCAGTCGTCCCGCCGAAACCAGAGCCCCTGCGCCCTCGTCCAACTCGGTCCTTGACACGAGACCGCTGAGGGTCGAGACTCGCCCCGCAGGCCCTCATTGGGGGAGGCAGAACCAGGGAGGTTCATAATGAGAACGCGCATCAAGGCGCTGGTGGCGGTCGTGATGGCGACGGCCGCGATCGGAGGTGCGCTCGCTGCTCCGGCCTCCGCAGTTGTGCCCCTGGTCGTAGTCAGGATCCAGTGCGTTAGCACCGTGCTGAATACGCCAGTCACGATCACATTCGTCTCGCTCGCAAACGGGGTCGGAGGGGTTGTTGGTTTCGCTCGCGAATCGGTGTGCGTGCGGGGCACGCTCAGGGTCCTTTCGGTCGAACCGGTGTAGCCGTACCGTCCTCGCCTGACTCGGAACAGCGGGCGAAGAGAGCGGGTTCATGTACGCCGAGAGGGGGAGCAACGCCGGGCTGAATTGATGCCCGGACTACTCCCGCACCCTGTCTCTCGTCGCGGCGCGTCGCGCCACCAGGGCGCCGACAACCACCAGCACGAGACCCACCCCAAGCACCACCCCTTGCTTCCAGCCGAAGCCGGAGTTGCCGCCGATCCCGAGCGGGTCCGCCAGCGCGGCGAGAGCCACGGCGATAACGCCCAGGACGATCGACATCCAACCTATCTGCCACATGAGGCGGCGAGGCTACTCCCACAGCCCGGCGGCTTCGAGGGCCGTTGTCGGTACCCGACCGTCGGGGTTCCGGCGTGCCCCATCGAGCATGCTTTCGGGGCCAACCTTTCGCTGATGCTGCGCTTGCGCCCCCTCGACCAACAAGACCATCGGCTCCTGCGGGTGCTGGCCTTCGAGGCCGCGTTCTGGCGACCCGATGTTCCGCGGCCGCCACGCGAGGAGGCGCTTGCCGATACCAGGATCGCTCGCTATTTCGAGGGCTTCGGGCGCCCGGGGGACTTCGGCGTGGTCGCTGAAGAGGGCGCGGAGGGCCTCGGCGCCGCCTGGTGGCGCTACTTCCAGGCGGAAGCCCCCGGCTACGGCTTCGTTGACGAGACAACCCCCGAAATCTCCGCCGCCGTCCTGCCAGCGCACCGCGGACGAGGCATCGGCACCGCGCTGATCCGAGCACTTGAACGGGAGGCCCGCGACCGCGGGATCGATCGGCTCAGTCTCAGCGTGGAGCGCGAAAACCGCGCCGCTGCGCTCTACAGGCGCCTCGGGTTCCAGCCGCTCGCTCACGAGGGCGACGCGCTGACGATGGTGCTCGAACTCAACCGGTAACGGTCCATGACGCTTGGCAGGATGGCTATTTTCCGAGCAGCGTGCGGGCCTACTCCGCCACGATGAGTTGACCGACCGCTATCGGACCGTGATTGCGTCCGGCGGGCCAGGGTAGGGAAATTTCGTGGGCGCTGCGAGGAACGTATTCCCAAAGTGGGCGCAACGCGAGCGGATCGTGGAATCCCTCCATGACTGGTGGCGCGAGACGAAGGGGCGGACTTACGGGCCGCCGAGACGGACAGGGAACTCGCCGTCCAGGAAATACCGTTCCCGAATGAACCGACGCCGCAAGGACTAACGCGCCAGGGGCGGCAGGCTCACCGGCGCCGGTGGCGGGAGCGGTCCCCTAAAGCGGAAGAACTCCACGATGTCTCGCTCGTCCGCCAGCCGATATCGACGGTGATCCTCCAGTCGCCCCAACGGTGCTTGCCCTTGGCAATCGCCGATCCCTCGCCCGTCGAGGCATTGAAGCCCCAGCTCGAATCAGGCGAGACGACCCATACGCGGCCATTGTGATAGCGGCGCCGGGCCTGGCGGGGAGGGCGCCCTTCCTCTGCGAGGCCGAAGCGCGCGCTGAGCGCCTGAGCCTTGGCGCCCGCCAGCGCCTTCTCGGCTTCCGTCGCTGCTGGATCAGCGGCTAGCGCTTGAAGCTTGCTGACGAGTCGGCTCGCCTGCGCGCGATCCATGGCTAGTGAGTATCTCGGACATGCGGGGACGCTATATACCCGCAGCGGTGACGGGGGTCACCGTCCTCCTCAGTTCAGGCGTGGGCCCTGGAGGGTGCGGCGGCGAAGGTCATTCAGCGACTCGGGTGCCGCTTCAGCTGGGCCTGGCCGAGCCGTGACTCTCGAGCCCCTCGAACTGCTCGGGCGTGATGCGCTCGCGTATCGCCTTGCAGATCGCTCCACATGTGGTCACCAAGACGAGGATCGTGCCGCGTAGCTGATCGTCCTCGAGGGCATCGATCGCCCTCTGGATCCCGCTGTACCCCTCGCTGATCGCAAGCTCGCTCGCCTGGTTCACCCACTCGATGTGCTCCTCGAGAGTCTTCTCGAGCTCAGGATCGGGCATGTCTGCGCTCATGCTGCCTTCGTTCGGCGCTCATGTTGGCTCTCCTTCCTGGCCAGGGCGCGAGAGCCGGACGGTCTCTCCCGCCCGCGGGGGAACCGGGCGTTTCTACCCGGCGCCCTTCGCGGCCGCGAGCGCCCGACGCCGGTCGCAAAACTCCATCCGCACGACCTTGCCGCCGGCGCAGTCGAAGATGCATCCCACCTCGCTGTCGATGGCGATCCCGCTCGCCTTCCCCCGGCCGCGAAGGCGGTTGAGCGCGACGACCCGCGAGCCGGCGTCGATCACCTCCTCGAGCTCCAGTCCGAACTCATCCCAGACCTCGAGCCAGCTCCGCCAGGCCGCGAGCGTGCTGTCCGCCCCCCGGTAGCTGCCCGGGTCGGGAAACGCGGTGACGCTGAAGACGGCCTCGAAGCCGTCCTCGAAGAGGTCGGCGCTCGCCGCCCAATCGCCCCGCTCCCAGTACGCGAAGAGCCGGCGCACCGCCTCGACGTTCTCCGCCGACATCCCCACCGATTCTCCCATGCCACCGATCGCCTCCAGCGCCCGGGGACCGCCGCTGGGCCGAACCTATAATGGCCTCGGGCCAGCCAAACGACGGCCCTGGAGGCGTTCGAGCGTGCAGCAGATGCAGATCTACGGGGTCAGCTTCGACATGGTCGGCAAGCAGCCCATCGTCCTCCTCAAGACCGTCGACGGCAACCGCTTCCTCCCGATCTGGATCGGCCACCCCGAGGCGGCGGCGATCCTGATGAAGCTTCAGGGCGCGTCGACCCCGAGGCCGATGACCCACGACCTGCTCTCCGACCTCCTCGAGCAGCTCGACGCGAAGTGCGAGCGAGTTTCGGTCACCGAGCTTCGCGACAACACGTTCTATGCGCAGATCACGATCTCGGTCAACGGGTCGACGATCGACATCGATTCGCGCCCCTCGGACGCGATTGCCCTCGCGGTCCGCACCCAGGCCCCGATCTTCGCCGCCGACGACGTCATCGACGAGTCCTCGATCGAGTTCGAGCACGAGGTCGAGGACACCGAGGAGGTCGTCGAGAAGTTCAAGGACTTCCTCGACCAGGTGAGCCCCGAGGACTTCGCCGCGGGCGAGGATTAGCAGCCGGCGTAGCGCTCGAGGTCGCGGCGGCGGGCCTCCGGTTCGGGGGGCGGAGCGGTCGGGCTCCCCGCTAGCCTTGCCCGGGCCGTGGACTCGACCTTCATCGCCTCCTGCCAGGGGGCCGGCCTGGCCCTCGCGGCGGGGATCCTGGCCGGGGCCCTGCGCCCTCGGCCCGCGGGCGCCCGCAGCTGGGCCGGTCCGACCGACGCCCCGGGAAGCCTGCTGGAGTTCCTCGCCGCGATCGGCGGCGCCCTGCTTTTCGCGTTCTCGCTCGACCATTCGCACCACGCCTCCTGGCCGGGGTTCCTTGCCGGCGCCGTCCTCGCTCTGTTCGCGTTCGTCGTCGCCCGTGACGTCGCCGGCGGCGCCGCCGGTCGGGCCGGCGGCGGTACGGTGACGATCTCCGCCTTCATCGCGCTCTTCGCCCTGGTCCTCGCCGCTCTCTCGCTCCTCATCGCGCCGGTATCGATCGCCGCCCTGGTCGCGCTCGTCGTCCTCGCGATCGCCCGCCGCCGCCGCGCCGGCCGCAAGTACGAGGGCCTGAGGGTGCTGCGGTGAGGGGAGGCTGGAGCGGGCGCAAGCTCGCCCTCGTCGTCGTCGACTCGCTCCGCACCGACATGCTCCGCCGCTGCGTCGAGGAGGGGCTGGCGCCGAACTTCGCTGCCCTGCTCGCGCGCGGCGAGCTGGTCGAGGATTGCGTCTCGCCCTTCCCCTCGGTGACGCCGGTGGCGACCGCCGAGATGACGACCGGGGTCCGCCCGGACCTGCACGCGATCAGCGCCGTCAACTGGTTCCACCGCATCGAGCGGCGCTATGTCGAGTATGGCTCCTCGTTCGAGGCCACCCGCTCGCTGGGCCTGATCCGAACCCTCTACGACATCGTCTACGACATGAACATGTCGCACCTCTCGCCGGAGGTGACGACGGTGTTCGAGCGACTCGCCGACGACGGCATCCGCACCGCCTGCACCCCGTTCCTGATCTTCCGCGGCCGCCGCCGCCACGAGCTCGGACTGGAGGGCGTCCTGCGGCGGGTCGCCGTCGCCGCGAGCTTTCGCCATGCGGTCTGGGGACCGGACGAGCTCTTCTACGGCGAGCTGTATGCGAGCCGCAAGGTCTCCTGCCCGCCGACGCTCGCCCGGCCCGGGACCCGCGACCCCTACTCCGCCTGCGTCGGCAAGGAGCTCGCCCGCTCCGAGCTCTACGACTTCCTGCTCTTCTCGCTTCCCGACAACGACCACCACTCGCATCGCTTCGGCCCGCTCGCAACCGCCGACTCGATCGCCCGCGCCGACGGCTGCCTCGGCGAGCTGGTCGCCGCCTGGGGCGGGATCGACCGCTTCTGCGACGAGCACGCGGTGATCGTCTGCGCGGATCACGCGCAGACCGAGGTCGCCGACGCCCTGCCGTTGATCGACGCGTTCGCCGAGCGCTGGCGCGTGCTCGGCTCGAGCTCGGAGGACAGCGACGGCGCCGAGGTCGCGGTCAGCCCCTGCGCCCGGGCCGGGAGCGTGTACGTGCTCGCCGACGGGCGGCGGGCGCGCGCGATCCACGCCGGCGCCCGCGAGCTCCTCGGCGGCCTACAGGGGATCGACCTCGCCGCCTGGCTCCTCGACGGCGACGGCGAGCCGCTCCTGCGCTCGGAGCCGCGCCCGGCCTCGGAGGCCGCCGAGGCGGTGGTCGAGCGCGACGGCCGCCAGCTCCGCTTCCGGCCTGGCTCGGGCTGGAGCGATCTCCGCGGCGCCGGCTGGGACCTCGAGGGAGACCCGGGACTGCTCGGTCTCGAGCGCCGGGACGGGGCGCTCGCGAGCGACGCCTATCCGGACCCCCTCGGGCGTCTGTGGTCGGCGCTGGTGGCGCCGAACGCCGGTGACCTCATCGCCTCGCTGGGCCCCGGGTACGAGTGCGTTGACTGGGGCCGCGCCTCGCACGTCGGCGGCGGCAGCCACGGCAGCCTCACCGCCGGCGACTCGCTGGGGCCGCTGCTCGCCTGCGGAGTCGAGGGATTTTCGGCCGAGCGCCGCGAGCAGTGGACGATCGCCGACATCGCGGGCCTCGTCGACAACCACTTCGCGACCGGGGGCGCGACCGAACACGAGGACGTCCGTGCCCTCTCGCGCGCACGCTGACGCGGCGCCCGAGCCGCCGGCCGCGCCCGCGCCCGCCG
>JBKPNB010000112.1:0-12314 GCA_046732395.1 Actinomycetota bacterium
GGCCGGGGCGACGCCGGCGGCGCGATCGGCGGCGGCGCGGACGAGCGCCCCGAACAGCCGCAGCTGCGAGGGTTGGTCGAGCATCGATTCCGCGTGCCACTGGACCCCGATCGCGAACCTCGCGTCGGGGACCTCGATCGCCTCGACCACTCCGTCGGGCGCCCAGGCGACCGCGCGGACCCCCCGGCCGAGCCCGCTCGCAGACTGGTGGTGGTAGGAGTGGACCTCGAGGCTCGACACCTCGCCGAGGGCCTCGTGGAGCCGGGTGGCCGCCTCGACCCGCACCTCGTGGACCGACGTCCTCCCTTCGCCCGGATCCTGATGGCGAAGCTCGCGGCCGAACTTCTCGGGAAGGTGCTGGAACAGGGTTCCGCCACGCGCGATGTTGAGCGCCTGGGCGCCGCGGCTGATCCCGAGCAGCGGCAGGTCTGCGGCTACCGCGTCGCCCGCGATCGCGAGCTCGGCGATGTCGAGCTCGCGCCAGGTCGGCCCGAGCTCGGGATGCGCCTCCTCGCCGTAGGCGCCGGGGTGAATGTCGGGACCGCCCGACAGCAGCACCCCGTGGAGCTGGGCGAGCAGCGCTCCGACCGTCTCGACCGGCACCGGCGGGATCACCACCGGCACCCCGCCGGCGCGCTGGATCGCCCGGGCGTAGCTCAGCCCGAGCGACATCTCGGGCATCGCCGGCTCGCCGTAGGGAACGAGCTCGCCGCGCTCGCCGGCGTTGACCTCGGAGGTCGTGATTCCGATCAGCGGCGGCGCGTCCACGCGCCCGAGGCTAGACCTCGGCGGGCGCGATGTCCATAGCGCCCGGTCCCCTCGTCGGGGCTTCCGCTCCTACGCGCGGTCCGGCGGCGGCGCGCCGGCCGCGCCTACTACGCGGCGCTGCGCCAGGCGGCGAGGCTGTGATCGGAGGCCAGGCGGCTCAGCGCCCGGGCCTCGAGCTCGCGGACCGACTGCTGGGTGCGCCCCAGCTCGCGGGCCGCGTCGCGGACCGACCGTGCCGGCCGGCCGCCGGTTCCGAACCGGAGGCGGATCACCGCCGCCTCATCGTCTGAGAGGTTGGCGAGCGCGGCGTCGACTGCGCTCTCCTGCTCGCGCTCGATGACCTCCCGCTCGAGGTCGGTCTCGCTCTCGGCCCGGAGCTCGCCGAGGCTTGTGTCGCCCTCGCCGACGGGAGCGTCGAGGCTGGTCGTGACCCGGGTCAGGTCGCGGACGGCCTTCACCTCCTCGAGCGGCAGCTCGGCCTTCGCCGCGACCTCCTCGTCGGTGGGGTCGCGGTCGGAGCGGGCCCTGAGCTCGGCCTCGATCCGGTTCACGGTCCGCTCGCGCTGGGCGACGTGGGCCGGGATCCGGACCGCGCGGCCGCTGTTATCGAGGCCGCGCTGGATCGACTGCTTGATCCACAGCACCGCGTAGGTGGAGAACTTGTAGCCGCGGCGCCAATCGAACTTCTCGGCGGCGCGGATCAGGCCCAGCATCGCCTCCTGGACCAGGTCCTCGCGCGAGAGGCCGTGGCCCTCGAAGCGGCGCGCGAACTTGACGACCAGGCGCAGGTTGGAGTTGATCAGACGCTCCTTCGCGGCCAGGTCGCCGCGCTCGATCCGCTTCGCGAGCTCGACCTCCTGCTCGCGGGTGAGCAGCGGGTAGCGGCTCGCCTGGTTGAGGAAGAGCTGGAAGCTATCTGTGGTTTCGGTTGTCTCGTGAGCGTCGCCGCGCCGGGCCGCGTACAGCACCGAGTGGGACTCAGTGGTGTGCTCCCCGCGAGGACGACGCCCGTGGCGCTCATTCTCGGCGCCCCGGGATCTGGGCATTCGTCCCCCTAGTAAGAGAGGTTTGCTTCAGAAAGTATAGTTGAATTCGCGCAGATTTCAAGCGCCACCGGAAGGAGTTGCCGTCATGCCGGAAAGCGACGAGGCGACCCGCGTCTACACCAGCGCCGAGCGCGAATGGGTCGAGGTCCCGATGGTCCCGAAGGGCCAGGCCTGGATCAAGGTTATCCACGCCGACGCCAAACTCGGGAACGTGGTCTTCAAGTTCCGCTTCTCGCCCGGCTGCGAGCTGCCGCCGCACACCCATCACTGCCACGCGATCGCCTACACGATCTCGGGCGAGTGGGAGTACGAGGGGCTGAAGCTCCCCGAGGGAGCGATCGCCTACGAGCCGGTCGCCAGCACCCACACGCCGAGCAGCGAGCCGGGCGCCGAGATGGTCGTCTTCCTGCGCAGCGAAACCGATCAGTTCCTCGTCAACCACATGCCCGACGGGACTGACATCCCGTTCGACATCAACTTCTTCAAGGCGCTCGTGGGAATCAGCCCCGAGGACGCGGCGAAGCTCACCGAGGAGGTCGCCGCCCAGGCGGCCAACGGTTCCTCGTCCGCCTGAGCTCGCTCAACCAACGGCGAGCGGCGCGCCCATCGCGTGGTAGCCGCCGTCGACGTGGAGGATCTCGCCGGTGATCCCGCTCGCGAGGTCCGAGAGCAGGAAGGTCGCGGCGCGGGCGACCGGCAGCGGGTCCTCGACGTCCCACCCGAGCGGCGCCTGCTCGCCCCAGCGCTGGGCGAGAGTCGTGAAGCCGGGGACGCCGGTGGCCGCCGCGGTCTCGACCGGGCCCGCCGAGATCAGGTTCACCCGTACGCCCCTGGGCCCGAGGTCGCGGGCCAGGTAGCGGGCGATCGCCTCGAGCGCGGCCTTCGAGACCCCCATCCAGTCGTAGGACGGCCAGGAGACCGAGGCGTCGAAGTCGAGGCCGACGATGCTCGCGCTGCCGTCGCCGTTCCGGTCACCGAACAGCGGCGCGAGCGCCGCGGCGAGCGGCTTCAGCGAGTAGGCGCTCGTCTCGAAGGCGGCGGCGGCGCTCTCGCGCGGAGCGTCGAGGAAGCGGCCGCCGAGTGCGTCCTCGGGGGCGAACGCGACCGCGTGGACGGCGCCGTCGATCCCGCCCCACCGCCGCTCCAGCTCGCTGCGAAGCCGCTCGAAGTCCTCGTCGCGGTTGACGTCGAGCTCCAGCACCTCGGTCGCCTCGGGGAGCCGCGCCGCCGCCCGCTCGGTCATTCTCCGCACCCGGCCGAAGCTCGTCAGCACGACCTCGGCCCCGGCGAGCTGAGCCTGCTCAGCGATCGCAAAGGCGATGCTGCGGCGGTTGATGACGCCGGTGATGAGGATCCGCTTGCCGTCGAGGATCATCGTGCCGGACCTCACAGGTAAAGCTCGTTGAAGACCTTGTCCTCGGGCCGATCGGGCTCGGCCCGCTCGGGCGCGCGCCGGCGCCAGACCGCCGTCACCTTCGCCCTGGCGACGGTCACGTCGTCCTGGTTTCGGATCCGCCAGTCGAGGTCGCAGAGCGCCAGATCGTCGTCGAGCGCACGCACCCCCTCGACGGTGCCCGCGACCCGGATCGTGTCACCGACCCGCACCGGCCGCTTGAAGACGACGCCGTCGAGGCCGCGGAGGGCGACGACGCGCTCGGGGTCGAAGCCGACCAGGCCGACCGCGTAGGAGAGGACCATCATCCCGTGCGCGACCCGCTCGCCGAACCGGCTCGTCGCCGCCCAGGCGGCGTCGGCGTGCTGCGGATGCCAGTCGCCGGTGAGGGCCGAGAACGAGACCAGGTCGGCCTCGGTGATGGTCCGGCCCCTACTGGTGAAGGTCGCCCCCTCCTCGAGCTCGGCGACCGGGGCTGCGAGCCCGTTGACGCTCATCGCTTCTCCTCCTCGTTGACGTCGCTGTCGATTCCGAAGTGGTCGTGAAGCGCCCGCGCGAACTCGACCGCCGCCCGCTCGTGGCCCGTGGGCGACGGATGGAGGCCGTCCGCGAGGAAGTTGTCGGGTTCGTCGAGCCCGGGATGGCCGACGACGTCGACCACGGGCACCGAGCGCGAGCCGGCGACCGCTCGGGTGACCTCGTTGAGGCGCTCGATCCCGGCGACGATCCGGGCCCGGGTCCGCGGGCGAAGGTCGAGGAAGCGCCAGCGCTCGGGCGAGGTGGCGGTGAGGATCGCGACCCGGGGCAGACCCCCGCGGAGGCGATCGAAGATCTCGCCGAGCCGCTGGCCGTAGGAGTCGAGGTCCGGGCGCACCGACCAGATCACATCGTTGGCGCCGCAGATGACCGTCACCAGGTCCGGCTCGAGCTGGAGCGCGGGGCCGACTTGGTCGAGGACGTCGCCGCTCGTCGCCCCGTCGACGGCGAGGTTGTGGTAGGCGAGCTCGGGATGGTGGACCCGCAGCGCGGTCGCCAGCCGGTCGGTCCAGCGCTGGCCCGGCTCCGTGCCGCGACCGGCGGTGAAGCTGTCGCCGAGGGCGACGTATGTGCCCACGCGCTCGCCGCGACGTCCGCGGCCGGTGGCGTCGGCGATCACGGCGAATGGGTCGAGCGCCCTCACGAGCGCGCCAGCGAGGACAGCGCCCAGGCCAGTCGCTCGCGGGTCGATTCCGGGGCGATCACCTCGTCGACGAAGCCGCACGAGGCGGCGGCGGTCGCGGTCAGATGGCTCTCGGCGTACGCGTCACTGAGCTCGGCGCGGAGCTGGCCGTCGTCCTCGACCGCCGCCAGGCGGCGGCGATGGAAGATCCCGACCGCCTGCGAGGCGGCCATGATCCCGATCTCCGCGCCGGGCCAGGCGAAGGTGAGGTCGGCGCCGAGGTCCTTCGAGTTCATCGTGATCACCGCCCCGCCGTAGGCCTTGCGGATGACCACGGTGATCTTCGGGACGCGGGCGCCGGCGAACGCGCGCAGCAGCGAGGCGCCGTGGCGGATCACCCCGGCCGCCTCCTGACGGCGGCCGGGCATGAACCCAGGGGTGTCGACGAGCACCACCAGAGGTAGCCCGAAGCGGTCGCAGCTCGAGACGAACAGCGCCGCCTTCTCGGCCGCGGCGGCGTCGATCACGCCGCCCAGGTGGTGCGGCTGGTTGGCGATCATCCCCACCGGGCGGCCGTCGACCCGCGCCAGCGCGGTGACCATGTTTCGCGCCCAGCGCGGCCCGATCTCGACCATGTCGCCGCCGTCGACGACGAGGCGGGCTACGTCGCGGATGTCGTAGACGCGGCGTGGCTCGGCGGGGACCGGGGCGTCGACCTCGCCGCCCGGGGGCGGCAGCGGGGCCCCGGGCGGGGGCGGATCGCCGATCCCGAGCGGCAGGAAGGAGAGCAGCTCGCGGGCCCGCTCGGCGGCCTCCGCGTCGGAGCCGGCGACGAGCTGGCAAACGCCGTTTCGCTCGTGCAGATGCGGGCCGCCGAGCTCCGCCATCGTCACCTCCTCGCCGAGCGCCTCGTGGACCACCTTCGGTCCGGTGAGGAACATCCGCGCCTCGTCGGTCATCACCACGAAGTCGGTGAGAGCCGGGGAGTAGGCGCCGCCGCCGGCGGAGACGCCGGTGACGACCGAGACCTGGGGGGCGATCCGGTTCAGGTCGACGCTGGCCTTGAAGATCCGTGCGTAGCCGGCGAGGGCCTCGTGCCCCTCCTGGAGGCGGGCGCCGCCCGACTCGATGAACCCCACCACGGGGTGGCGTGAGCGGGCCGCGAGCTCGAGGACGCGGACGATCGAGTCGGCGTGCGCCTCGCCGAGCGAGCCGGCCATAAAGCCCGGGTCCTGCGCGTAGCAGAAGACCGGCCTCCCGCCGACCCGCCCGGCGCCGGCCAGCACTCCGTCGCCGGGCATCGCGGCGACGCCGTCGCGGTTCGAGACCACCCCCGAGCGAAGCGGGTGGAACGAGCCGCGGTCGCAGAGCAGCTCGAGGCGCTCGCCGGGCGCGGAGCGCCGCTCCTCGATCTGTGCCGTCGCCAAGCTCACGACTCCTCACCCCCCGGAACCGCCAGGCAGATGACCGCGTTGTGGCCGCCGAAGCCGAACGAGTCCGACAGCGCGACCAGCGGCCGCGGGCCGGCCCCGTTCGGACGCCGCTCGAGCTCGCGCGCCTCGCGCGGGACGTAGTCGAGGTCGAGCCCCTCGTCGGGCTCGTCGTAGCCGAGCGTCGGCCCGGCGATGCCCTTCCGCAGGGCGCCGATCGTGGCCACCGCCTCGACCGCGCCGGCCGCGCCGAGCAGGTGGCCGATCGCCGACTTGGTCGACGACACCGGGATCCGATGCGCGTGGTCGCCGAGCGCCGACTTCAACGCCTCGGTCTCGCTGCGGTCGTTGAGCGGGGTCGAGGTGCCGTGGGCGTTGACGTAGTCGACGTCGCCCGGCTCGAGCCCGGCGTCGGCGAGGGCGAGCTCGATCGCCCGCGCGGCCTCGCGGCCCGACGGCTCCGGAGCGGTGATGTGGTGGGCGTCGGAGGTGGCCGCGTACCCGAGCACCTCGGCGAGCGGCTTCGCGCCGCGGCGCTCGGCGGCCTCGGCGTCCTCGAGCACCAGCATCCCGGCGCCCTCGCCCATCACGAACCCGTCGCGGCGGGCATCGAAGGGGCGCGAGACGCCTGTCGGCGAGGTCGCCCCCATCGCCGCGAACGCCGCGGTGGCGATGCCCGTGATCGCCGCCTCGGAACCGCCGGCGAGCGCCGCGTCGGCGTCGCCGACCTGAATCATCCGCGCCGCGGTCCCGAGCGCGTGGGTGCCGGCCGCGCAGGCGGAGACGACACCGTAGGTCTGCCCGTGGAGCCCGTGGCGCATCGCGACCGCGGCGGCACCTGCGTTGCCCATCATCAGCGGCACCGACAGCGGCGAGACCGACTTCGGCCCGCGCTCGCGCAGCACCTGCTCCTGTTGCTCGAGGGAGCCGAGCCCGCCGATCCCGGTGCCGACGATGCAGCCGATCCGTCCCGGCTCGTACGGCGGCTCGCCGTTCCAGCCGGCGCCGTCGATCGCTTCCTCGGCGGCGGCGATCGCGAACTGGACGAACCGGTCCGAGCGGCGAGCCTCCTTGACCGACAGGAAGTCGGTGGGGTCGAACTCGTCGCAGCGCCCGGCGCCATCGGCGATCCCGACCTCGCCGCCGATCCAGCGCTCGGTGAGCGCCTCGGCGCCGACGCCGAGCGGGCTGACGGCGCCGATTCCGGTGACGACGACGCGCCCGGTCATCCTGCCTTGGCGACGATCAGGTCGACCGCGTCGCCGACCGTCTTCAGGTCCTTGACGTCGTCTGCGCCGAGCGCGACCCCGAACTCGTCCTCGACGATCTGGGCCAGCTCGACGAGGTCGAGCGAGTCGACGTCGAGCTCCTCGAAGCTCGCCTGCCGCGAGATCTGCTCGCGATCGGCGCCGAGCTCCGCGAGCCCGTCGAAGACGACCTTCTCGACGCTCTCGGTTGTGGCTTGGGTGGTAGGCATTTTGCGATTGCTCCTTTCTGCTTTCTCGTTCCGGCGGCCGCGGCGCTCACGCGCTCAGACCGCCGTCCACCGTCAAAGTCGTTCCGGTCACGTACGAGGCCTCGGGCGAGGCGAGGAAGCGGACGCAGGCCGCGACCTCCTCCGCGGTCCCGACACGCCGCGCCGGGATCGCCTCGACGAGCCCGTTGTCGCGGATGCCCTCGGTGAGCCGGGTCTCGACGAACCCTGGGGCGACGGCGTTGACCGTCACCCCCCGCCGCGCGACCTCGACCGCCACGGTCCGGGTGAGGGCGATCAGCCCAGCCTTCGAGGCCGCATAGTTGGCCTGGCCGGCGTTCGCCCGGATCCCGACGATCGAGGCGACGTTGACGATCCGCCCGAACCGGGCGCGCAGCATCGGCCGCAGCGCGCGCCGGGTGGCCCGGAAGGCAGCAGAGAGGTTGGTCTCGATCACCGTCTCCCAGTCCTCGTCCCCGAGCTGCGGCGAGAGTGCATCGGCCCTCGTCCCGGCGTTGTTGACCAGTACCAGGACCTGTCCCAGACCGGACTCGAGCTCGCCGAAGAGCTCGTCGATCGCGGCCGGGTCGCTGACGTCGGCCTGGATCGCCCGGGCCCGCCCGCCCGACTCCTCGATCTCGCGAGCCACGGCCTCGGCGCCGTCGGCGTCGCTGCGGTAGTTGATCCCCATCGGCCAGCCGGCCTCGGCGAGGGCGCGGGCGGTCGCCGCGCCGATCCCGCGGGCGGCTCCGGTCACCAGCGCGCATCCCTGGACGTCAGGCATCGCCCATCCCCCACTCGATCAGCGTCGCTCCCCACGCGAGCCCGGCGCCGAACGCAGACGCCAGGACCAGCGCCCCGTCGGCGATCCGCCCCTCCTGCTCGGCGAGGGCAAGCGCGATCGGGATCGTCCCCGCCGACGTGTTGCCGAACCGCGGCACGTAGTCCACGACCCGGTCGACCGGAAGGCCGAGCTCGGCGCCGACCGCGGTGATGATCCGGCTGTTCGCCTGGTGATAGACGAACAGGTCGACGTCGTCGAGGTCGCGGCCGGCGCGCGCAAGCACCGCCCGGGTCGCCTCCGACATTCGGGCGACGGCGTGCTTGAAGGTGTCGTGGCCGTTCATCCGCAGCAGCCCGCCGCCGCGGTCGGCGGTGATGAGGTCGGCGCGGGCGCCGTCCGAGCCGAGCACCGTCGGGCCGATCCGGGTCCGGGCGCCGGTCTCGCGCAGCACCGCGGCACCGGCGCCGTCGGCGAGAAGCGTGGCGGTCGAGCGGTCGTCGGGGTCGGTGATCCGGCTGAGGAGATCGGCGCCGATGACGAGCACCGTCTCCGCGCGACCGGCCTCGATTTGCCCGCCGGCGAGCGCCAGGCCGGAGATGAACCCGTTGCAGGCGGCGCCGAGGTCGAGCGCCCCCGAGCCCGTCGCGCCGAGCTCGGCGGCAACGACCGGGGCCGAGTTGGGCGCGACGGCGTCCGGGGTGATCGTCGCCACCAGCACCAGGTCGAGGTCGGTCGCCTCGACCCCCGCACGCGCCAGCGCCCGCCGGCCGGCCTCGACGGCGAAGTCGGCGAGGCGCTCGGAAGGCTGGGCGCGACGCCGCTCGCGAACCCCGGTTCGCTTCACGATCCACTCCTCGGCGATCCCGAGGCGCTCGGCGATCGGCTGGTTGGGGACGACGGTGTCGGGCACCGCCATCGCCACCGAGGCGATCGCCGCGCCGTGGGTCGCGCGCTCGTCGGCCGCGGCGGCGGAGTCGGCGGCGACCGGGATCGCCAGCTCGGGCATCGGCGCGAGCTCAGGCATGGGCCGGCTCCAGGTCGCCGAGGGTTAGGGCCTGGGCGTCTGGCACGGTCCGCCGGACCAAGCCCTTGAGGACCTTGCCCGGGCCGACCTCGAGGAACCGCTCGACGTCGAGGTTGCGCAGCGCGGCGAGGACCTCGCGCCAGCGCACCGGCCGGATCACGGCCTCGGCGAGCCGGGCGCGGACGTCGTCGATCGGCTCCGCGGTGACCCCGGAGATCACGGGCGTCCGCGGCGGGTGGACCTCGATCCCGGCCAGCGCCTCGCGCAGCTTGGGAACCGCGGGCGCCATCGCCCGCGAGTGGAACGCGCCCTGGATCGGAAGCCGGACCGTCCGCAGCCCCCGCTCCTTGGCGTCGGCGGCGGCGGCCTCGATGTCCTCGTCGGGCCCGGAGAGGACGAGCTGCCCGGGGGCGTTGTCGTTGGCGACGACCAGCAGGTGGCGCTGGGCGAGCTCACGGGCGGCGGCGTCGTCGCCGAGGACGGCGAGCATGCCGCCCCCCTCCGCGGCGTCGGCGGCGGCGCCCATCAGCTCGCCGCGGCGGACGGCGATCCGAAGCCCGTCGTCGGCGTCGAAGCTGCCGGCCGCGACGAGCGCGGCGATCTCGCCGAGCGAGTGGCCGGCGAAGTAGTCGGCGCCCGGGCGGCCTGCGTCCTCCCACAGCGCGACGCTCGCGCAGTAGAGCGCGGGCTGGGCGAAGCGGGTGCCGTCGTCGACGCGGGCGAAGGGGTCCTCGCCGACGAGCTCGCCCGCCAGCTCGACGAGGTCGGCGCGCGCGGCGCAGGCGAGGTCGCGCATGCCGGGGACCTGGCTGCCCTGTCCGGGGAAGAGAAGTGCGGTGCGCATCGCTCATGACTAACCGGGAGCGGTGCGAAGGTGAAGGCGATCGGGCGCTCGACCCCCCGACAGGGGGGGTCGGAGCAATGGGTCGGGGGGATGGCTCCGGGTTATTAGCTGATCAACCCGATCCGCTGCGCGCGCTTGACGGCCTCGGCGCGGTTGCGGACCCCGAGCTTGCGATAGACGCTCGAGGTGTACTCCTTGACCGTGTGGGGGGAGAGGTAGAGGCGCTCGGCGATCTCGCGGTTGGTCGCACCCGAGGCGATCAGCCCCACCACCTCGCGCTCGCGCTTCGAGAGGGGCACCTGGTCGGGGTCCTCGATCGGGGTGAAGACGTCCATCCCGAGGCCGACCATCCGCACCGCCTTGACGACGTCCGGCGCGCCCCAATCCTTCGAGACGAACCCCGACGCTCCGGCCGCCTTCGCCGCCGCGGGCGAGATGCTGCCGGCGCCGGAGACGAGGAGCACCTTCGTCTGCGGCGAGGCGGCTCGAAGGCCCTCGCAGACCTCCGCGCCGGACTCGCTGCCGAGGAAGAGGTCGACGAGCGCGACGTGGGGCTTGGCGCGCTCGGCGATCGATAGCGCCTCGCCGCCGCTGGTGGCGGCGAGGCAGCGCTCGACCCATGGCTGGCGCTCGAGCAGCAGGCGAAAGCCCCACTGGACGACGTCGTGGTCGTCGACCACGAGCACCCGCAGGCGGAGGCCGTTGTCGTTCATGCCTCACCTGCGGCGGCTGCGCCGCCTGAGGTGCCTGCTTCCGTGCCAAAGCGCCTCATCTACACACCCGGCACGACCAACCGCACATGCCAGCGGTCGTCGGGGAGCGGGCCGAACTCGACCAGGCCCGAATGCTGGAGCGCCTCGATCGTCGCCAGCCGCAGGCCCAGCCCGGTGCCCGCGACGCTCGCCCGGGCGCCGTCGTTCACCACCTCGAGGAGCAGATTGCCGTCCTCGACGTCGATCCTCACCTCGATCCGGGTCGGCTTGGCGTGCTTGTCGGCGTTGCGGATCGCCTCGAGCAGGACCGTCTGCGCGGTCGGCTCGACCTCGCTCGGCACCTCCACCCCGTCCCCCCAATCGACGACCAGGTCGTCGCGGATGCTGCCGATCCGATCGAGGACCTGGCGGACGGTCATCTTCGTCGTCGGCTGATCCATCCGCCGGGCCCGCCCGAGCGCGTCGCGGAGCTCGCCGAGGACGTCGCGGAGCTCGTCGTGGCAGACGCGCCGCTGCTCGGCGTCGAGGTCCTCGTCGGAGCCGAGTACGAGGACGAGCCCGAAGAGCCGCTGGATCACGCCCTCATGGATCTCGCGGATCAGGTCGATCCGCTCCGACAGGCGGCGAGCGGCCTCGCGCTGGATCGTCGCCTGCTGGACGGTCGCCGCGAGCGCCGCGAGCTTGCCGAGCGACCACATCGCCTGCCGCTCGTCGCCGGTCAGCTCGAACCGGCCGCCGCCGCGGTCGGCGAAGATCACCCCCAGCCAGCGCCCGCCGGCGGACACCGGGGTGCAGGTGATGGTCGTGATCCCGGCGAACCGCGCGTAGCGGGGCGGAAGCTCCTCCTCGAGCCGCTCGGACGCCTCGACCACGCTGTCGGTGGCGAGCGCCCGCTGGGCGATCGGGGTCTCGTCGAGCGTGCCCTCGACCCCGACCAGGAGGCTGGGATCGACGCCGTGGGAGCCGACCGCGCGGACGAGGCGCAGCGTCGGGTCGTAGAGGTAGAGACCGGCCCGCTCCATCGTCGTCAGGCGGCAGAGCCCCTCGCAGAGGCGGTCGTAGAACTCGCCGGCGTCGGTCGCGGAGTCGATCTCGGCGAGCAGCCCGGAGACGAGCTCGACCGAGTCGGCACGGAGGGGTGAGGAGGCGGCGCCTATATAAGGGTCCTACCCGGGAGGTCGGGCCCGGTTACGGACGAGCCCTCCAAACGGGGGCCATCGTGGGCTCGTGCCGACGCCAACGGTGGCCTCGGGCGACGGTCGCGGGCGCCGCCGCGGCTGGGCGCGCCTGCCGAGACCGGCGCCGGGCTGGGCTACGTCAGCCGGGATCGGCAGCCGCCGCCTCGGCCCTGCCGTTGCCAGCGCTGCCGGTGTTGCCGTCGGCACTCGCGTCGACGGCGATGTCCTGGCTGCCGCCGTTGCCACCGGGGTCGCCGTTGCCGCCGATCGCCGTCCCGGAGCTCGAAGTCGACGGCGGCGGCGCCGGATTCGGATGCTCCTTCGGCTTCTCGGACGGAGCCGGCGGGGCCGGCGCGGGCGCGTTGGGCGAGCTCGCCGCGGAGCGACCGGACGAGGCGCCATGGCCCGCGGCCGGCGAGCGATGGGGTCCGGCGGTGGCGGAGCCGACCAGGCCCGAATGGCTCGAGGGCGCTGCGGCGCTCGATCCACCCGCCGGTGCGC
>JBKPNB010000113.1:0-8067 GCA_046732395.1 Actinomycetota bacterium
GTGCTGTTCGCGGGCGCCGGACCGCCGCCGGTCGCCACGCTGAAGGCGCTCCATCACAACGAGGGGGTCCCGGTCTACGTGCTCGGCCCGCCGTCGGCGGTCTCGAACCGCGCCTTCAAGGTGATCCGAAGGGTGGCTCCGGGCGCCCAGCGGGTGGCCGGAAGCGACCCGGTGGCGAACTCGATCGCCCTCGCCCGCTATTCGAGAGGCAACTTCGGGTGGGGGATCGACGACCCCGGCCACCAGCTGGTGATCGCGAGCGCGACGCGCCCACTCGACGCCGCCGCCGGGGCGGCGCTGTCGTCGAGCGGCGCGTGGGGCCCGCTGCTCGTTACCTCGAGCGCGGACCGGGTTCCGCCCGAGCTCCGCGACTACCTGCTCGACCTCAAGCCCGGTTACGTCAGCGATCCGACCCGGGCCGTCTACAACCACGCCTGGCTGCTCGGCGACCCGGGGGCGATCTCCGTCGCCGCCCAGGCCCGGCTCGACGATCTCCTCTCCCTCGTCGAGGTAAGGTCCGGCGCCACCGGCGGCGTCCCGCCGCCGGTGAAGCCTTAGTCGAGGCGAACCCAGCGGAGCGGCGATGAGCGAGAGCGAGCGACCCGATCGCGTGATCCGGGGGCGGGCGACCGCCGACGACATCCGTGCGCTCGCCGGGCCGGCGACGCCGCACTTCGCGCTCCAGATCCGCAACCGGATCCGCCGCCTGATCGACGGGTTGCCGCCCGATGACCCCGCCCGGATCGAGGGCGAGCGTCAGATCGCGAGGCTCGAGGACCTCGCCCAGCACTCGGGCGAGCCGCGGGGGACGCGCTCGCTCACGACCTAGTGGACGCGGCCTCCGCCGGCGCGCTCGACCGTGCTCGGGCGCTGATGCGCGACGACGTCGCCGACGGCGCGCGCGCCGGCGGCTACCTCGACCTGATCGGGGGCGAGCTGCAGTCGACCGGACCGACCCAAGACCTGATGCTGACCCGGCTGGTGCCGGCGATCTACGAGCGCTGGTGGCGGCCGGCGCTGGCCCAGGTCGCGAAGGGGCTGACCGGCCCCGGGATGGACGAGGAGGTGCGAATCGCGCGCCTCATGCTCGGACTCGGAGCCGGGGACACCGTCCTCGACCTCGCCTGCGGCCCGGGCAACTTCTCGCGCCAGTTCGCGCGCGCGGTTGGGCCTGAGGGGCTCGTCGTCGGGGTCGACGCGTCGCCGACCATGCTCGCGCGCGGCGCCGCCGACACCGCCCGCGCCGGGATCGCGAACCTGGCGCTCCTCCGCGCCGACGCCACGGCCCTCCCGTTCCGCGACGGCTCATTCGACGCCGCATGCTGCTTCGCGGCGCTCCATCTGTTCGCCGACCCGTTCGCGGCGCTCGACGAGATGGGCCGGGTGCTGCGAGGAGGGGGACGGATCGCGATCATGACCTCCGTTCGGCGCCAGCTCCCTCTCCGGCCGCTGAAGCCACTCGTCGAGCGGGCGAGCGGGATGCGGATGTTCGAGGCGGACGAGATCACCGGCGCGCTTCGCGAGCGCGGGTTTGCGGGCATCCACCAGCGCCTGGCGGGGCTCGTCCAGTTCGTCGGCGCCCGCCTGGAGGCTTAGACGCGCTCGATCAGCGTCCCGGTACCGAGGCCGCCGCCGCAGCACATCGTCACCAGCCCGACCTCCTTGTCGGAGCGCTCGAGCTCGTGCAGGAGCGTGGTGATGAGCCGGGCGCCGGTCGAGCCGAGCGGATGGCCGAGCGCGATCGCGCCGCCGTTGACGTTGACCCGGTCCATGTCGGGCTCGAGCTCGCGGCGCCAGGCGGCGATCACCGAGGCGAACGCCTCGTTGATCTCGACCAGGTCAATATCGCCGATCGCCATCCGGTTTCGCTCGAGCAGTCGCTGCGTCGCAGGGATCGGTCCGGTGAGCATGATCACCGGGTCGACGCCGACGGTCGTCTGGTCGACGATCCGGGCCCGCGGGCGGAGGCCGAGGGCCTCGGCCTTCTCGCGGCTCATCAACAGCACCGCTGCGGCGCCGTCGGAGATCTGCGACGAGTTCCCGGCGGTGACCTTGCCGTCCTCCTTGAACGCCGGCTTCAGCTCGGCGAGCTTCTCGAGGCTGGTGTCGGCGCGGATCCCCTGGTCGGTGACGTAGGTGTCGCCGTTGACCGCGAACGGGACGATCTCGCGCTCGAAGCGCCCCTCCTCGGTCGCCTGATGGGCGAGTCGGTGGGAGCGGAGCCCGATCTCGTCGAGCTCCGAACGGGGGATCTCCCACCTGTCGGCGATCATCTCGGCCGAGATCCCCTGGGGGACGAGGTTGTAGCGCTCGAGCAGCTGCGGGGAGAACGCGTAGCCGTGCTCCTGCTGGACCGCCATCCCGTCGGCGAACGAGATACGGCCCATGTGCTCGACGCCGCCGCCGATCGCGACGTCGTGAACGCCGGAGGCGACGAGGGCGGCGGCGAAGTTGACGGCCTGCTGGGCGGACCCGCACTGGCGGTCGATCGTCGTCGCGGGCGTGGTGATCGGCAGCCCCGCCTCGAGCCAGGCGTTGCGGCCGATGTTGAAGCCCTGCTCCCCGAACTGCTGGACGCAGCCGGCGACCACGTCCTCGACCTCGGCGGGATCGATGCCCGCGCGGTCGATGACCTCGGAGAAAGTCTTCGCCAGCAGGTTCGAGGGGTGAGTGTCCTTGTAGTAGCCCTTCTCCTCGTGCCCGCGCCCGATGGGCGTCCGAACCGCCTCGACGATCACCACGTCGCGGCCGCCGAACTTGCCGTTGCTAGCCATTCAAGACCTCCGTAGTGAGTCGCGGGCGAGCGCCCCGCGCTTGGACACCTGGGAGGGACGATACCCGATCCGATTGACTAGTCAGTCAACCGGCGTGGTCGTTACGCGGAAATCAGGTGGAGGGGGCCGGTCCGCACACCGAGCGTCGACTGCGTCCGCGTATCGATGACGGAGTCGACGCTCGGCTTGCGGAGCGATCGCCCTCCACCTGACCCTCGTCCCGCTACTACTGGCTCGGCAGGGGCGAGCCGGCGATGAACAGGAACCAGATCCCCATCGCCACGAACGCCACGAACACCGAACTCAGCAGGACGACCTCCATCACCGACCACTGGCGAACACGTTTGCGCTCGTCGCTGAGGCTGTGCCACAGCATCACTCGTTCGACGTGGACCTCGGTCGTACCGACCAGGTCCTCGTAGAGGCGGTTGAGCCAGGCGAGCACGAGGACGACGACGATGATCGAGACGACGATCCCGAAGAACACGAGCATGTAGGGCCCTGCGGATGGCGCCTGGCTCGCAGAGAGCTTCGACCCGATCCAGATCCACCCGAACGGGATCACCGTCCAGAGCGAGAAGGCAGCGAGGAGCATGACGCCGGCGATCCCGGCCGCCGCGACCCGCCGAGCGCCGCCGACCAGGGCACCGCGTCGGCGCTGGGTCTCTGTGCGGGCGCCGGCGGCCATCGCGCGCCCTACGGTAGCGCCTGCCTCGCGCCGGGCCGCCGCGTGATAGGAACGCACCGTGATCAGGGAAGCAGGGAGCGGCGACGGATACTCGCGGCCCGGGATCGCCGGGACGGGGACGATCGGCTGCGGGCTCGCGGCAGCCGCGAGCGCGCTCGGCGAGGTGCGGCTGCTGGCGCGGAGCGACGTCTCGGCGTGGCGCGCCGAGGAGGCGGCCGAGGGATTGGTGGCGAAGGCGGACGACGGCGTCGCGAGCCGGATCAGGGTCACCACCGACCCCGCGGACCTCGCCGGCTGCGACCTCGTGATCGAGGCGATCAAGGAGGACCTCGAGGCGAAGGTCGAGCTGCTCGCGATGCTCGGCGACTTCGCCCCCGACGCCGACCTCGCCTCGACCACCTCGGCGCTCTCGGTCGCCGAGATCGGCCGGCGCAGCGGCCACCCGGAGCGGATCTTCGGGCTCCACGTCTTCAACCCCGTGCACCGGATGGAGCTGGTCGAGCTCTGCCTGCCCGATGGGCTCCGGGCCGGCGTCGCCGAGCGGGCGACGGAATGGTGCCGGGAGCTCGGCAAGCGGGCCGTCGTCGTTCCCGACGAGGCGGGCTTCGTCGTCAACAGGCTGCTGTTCCCGTACCTGTTCGACGCGGTCCGGCTGCTCGAGCGGACCGGGATGGAGGCCGACGAGGTCGACGCCTGCATGACGCTCGGCGCCGGTCACCCGCTCGGCCCGCTGCGGCTCCTCGACCTGGTCGGGCTCGACGTCGCCGAGGCGATCGGCGACGCGCTCTACGCCGACTCGGGGGAGGCCGCCCACCGGCCACCGGGGCGGCTCGTCGAGATGGTGGGCGAGGGCCGGCTCGGGCGCAAGGCGGGCGCGGGCTTCTACGACTATTAGGGACCCGGTGCTGCTTCGTCCCGAGGTCGCCGCCGACGCGGCTGCGCTCGAGCGTCAGGGCATCGAAGTCTCGCGGCCGCGACGCCCTGACTCAGGCGGCCCGGCTGCCCTTGCCGGCCAGGTCCCAGATCACGTCGGCCTCCGAGATCCCCTGGCGGCGCGCGCGGTCGGCGACCTCGCCCCACGGAAGCTGCGCCTCCGGGAGCTCGTCCCAGCGGGCGAGCTCCATCGCCTCCAGCGCGCCGCGCAGCGCCGGGCCGAGATGATCCTCGGCGCTTAGCATCCCCTTCAGGATCTCGAGCTGCTTGTCGGTAAGCCGAACCACCCACATCGGCTGCCCCTTTCGTCGCTGGCGCGCAAGCTAGGCGCCGTCACGGACGGAACCCGGGTGCCGGAATTGCGCAGCGAGCGCCTATTCGGGGCTCGATCCGGTGCCGCCCGCCGCCGACCGCGTCGCGGCCGGGAACTCGGCGGTAGAGGCGGCGTGGATGCGGACGGCCACGATCCGGTTCTCGCGCACCGACTCGACCCTGATCTCGTAGCCGTTGGCGGTGATCCGGTCACCGCGCTTCGGCAGCCGGCCGAGCTCGCTGAAGACGTAGCCGCCGACGGAGTTGAAGGCGTCGGTCGAGACCGGCAGGTTGATCCCGGCGTCGACCAAATCGCCGAGCGAGACGTGGCCGCGGACGTACCAATCGCCGTCGGCGAGGCGGCGGACCGAGGTCGCCCGGGGGTCGGTCTCATCCTCGATCTCGCCGACCACCTCCTCGAGGATGTCCTCGACGGTGACGATGCCCACCGTTCGCCCGTATTCGTCGGAGACGACGCAGATCGAGCTTCGCTGGCGCTGGAGCTCGGCGAGCAGGTCGTCGAGCGGCTTCGTCTCGGGGAAGATCGCCACCTCGCGGATCGAGGGCTCGATCGAGGCGTCGGGGCCGGCGTTCATGAAGAGGCGGGCGAGGCTGTTGTTGTGGACCACCCCCCGCACCCTGTCCGGGTTGTCGTCCTCGATCACCACCAGCCTGGTGTGGCCGGAGGAGATGCAGCGCCGAAGCGCCGACTCGACGCTGTCGGAGGCGTCGACGGTGACCACAGCCGGGATCGGGGTCATGACCTCGCGGGCCTCCTGCTCGTGGAGGTGGAAGACGCCCGACAGCATCCCGGCCTCGCCGGGATCGAGGACGCCACCGGTCTGCGACTGGCTGATGATGACCTTGATGTCCTCGGCGCTGTGGCTCTCCTCGAGCGAGCCGGGGCGGACCCCGAAGATGCGAACCGCCATCGAGGCGAGCGCGGTCAGCGCCCCGGTGATCGGGGCGCTCACCGTCCGGAACGCGCCCAGAGGCCGGGCTAGCCGCCGGGCGACGCCCTCGGCGTTCGGGATCGCCGCCAACTTCGGCGTCAGCTCGCCGAAGGTGATGTGGATCGCGGTGACCAGGACGAACGCGAGCGTGACCGCGATCGTCGCCGCCACCGCATGGGAGAGGGTCCCGAACACCGGCTCGAGCAGCTTCGCCAGCGAAGGCTCGCCGAGGAACCCGATCCCAATCGAGCACAGGGTGATGCCGACCTGGCAGGCCGCGATGTACTCGGTCATGTTCTCGATCTGGGCCAGCGCCCGCTCGGCGCCGCGCTGGCCCTCGTTCGCCATCACTTCGAGCTTCGCCCGCCGCGAGCGAACGAGTCCGATCTCCGCCGCGACGAAGAGGCCGTTGACGACCACCAGCACGAGCAGCAGGACGAGGAGGAGGGCGGTCATCGGGAGGATGCCGCTGGGGCTACGCCCCTATGCGAGTTGGGACTTCGGGGAGGTTGGTCGTCGTCCATCGGCGACGGGCCAACGGTACCAGCCGCCGCCGCCGGGAGACCGAGGGGCGGTCGAGGGGTCGATAGGGGTGATTCCCGATGGACGCGGCAGCCGCTCGCTGCGACGCTCCTCCCTCGATCGAGCAACCCCAGGAGGACCACGAATGAACGACACCACCAGCGAGCGACCGGACGAGCCGCGGCCCCCGGAGGAGGGGACGGCGGACACCGAGGAGCAGACCGCGGAGACGACCGAGCAGCCGACCGAGCCCCAGCGACCTCGCCGGCTGCTCCGCTCGAGGAGCGACCGGATGATCGCCGGCGTGGCCGGGGGACTCGGTCGGTACTTCGCGGTCGACCCGGTGATCTTCCGCATCGGATTCGCGATCTCGATCTTCTTCGGTGGCCTCGGCCTGCTGGCCTACATCGCCCTCGCCCTCTTCGTCCCCGACGAGGAGGGCGGGACGGCGCCGGTCGCCCGCTCGCGGGCGCTGACCATCGTCACCATCATCGTCCTGGCGCTGGTCGCCGCGCCGCTCGTCGGAGCCGGGTTCTTCTGGCTCCACGGCGGCTGGGGCATCGGCGGCGTGGCGCTGGCGGTCGCGATCGGGCTCGCCGTCTACGGGATCCTCCAGGCGCGCGGTCGCCCCGTCAGCGCGCTCGGCGTGCTGGCTGCGGTGGCGATCCTCCTCGGCACCGTCGTCGGGCTCTTCTTCCTCGCCGCGATTGGGGCCTTCGCCACCGCCACCGGCTGGGGGCTGGCGGCGGCGATCGTCGTCGTCGCGCTCGGGCTGCTGATCGCGGCCGCCGCGTTCCGCGGCGGGGCAAGGTGGCTGATCGCCCCCGCGGTCGCACTCGGGCTCGGGGTGGGCGTCGCCGCCGCGGCCGACCTGCGGTTCCACGGCGGGGTCGGCGAGCGCGACTACCGCCCGATCTCGTTCGCCTCGATCCCGAGCGACGGGTACGAGCTCGGGGTCGGCCGGCTCGCGGTCGACCTCCGCGGCCTCGATTGGGTTAAGCACCGCGTCGTCGACCTGCGGACCCGGCTCGGCCTCGGGGAGATGGTCGTCGCCGTGCCTTCGAAGGTCTGCGTCGAGTCGACCGCACACGCGGGCGTCGGCCAGGTCGAGGTCGCCGGTGATAGCGCCAGCGGCGTCGACGTCGACAACGACCAGGGCTCCCGCTCGACCGCCACCCCGCGGCTCCGTCTCGACGCCCATCTCGACGCCGGCGAGCTGCGGGTCGTCAACTCCGACGACGCCAGCATCGACGATCGCCACTTCGGGCCGTTCGCCGCCGACGATTCGGCCCTCCGCGACGCCGAATCGCGCGCCTGCGCGGGTCGGGGGCGATGAGGCCCCTCGACGGGACCTCGCTGGTCGCCGGTATCGCGCTGGCGACGTTCGGGGCGCTGCTGGTCGCCGACCGGGCCGGGGCGATCGAGCTCGACTTCGCCTGGCTCGGCGTCGCGGCCGCGGCGCTCGTCGGTGTGATCCTGCTGATCAACGGACTCGACCGCTGACGGGGTCGGCGTAGGCGTCACGATTAGCGGAGTGATTGCCGCCCAGGCACCGCCACGCCGGCTGCGGCGCGACCCCGCCGACGGCATCGTCGCCGGGGTGCTGGCCGGCTTCGCCCGCCGGCTCGACGTCGACCCGGTGATCCTCCGGGTCGCCTTCGTCCTCGCGGTCGTCGCCAGCGGTGGGCTGGCGCTCATCGCCTACGGCGTCGCGTGGGCCACGATGCCCGGCCCCGCCGGACGGACGAGCATCCGGATCGGCCGCGGGCGGCGGACGACCGCCGCGGGATGGCGGATAGCGGTCGGCGCCGGACTGCTGATGCTCGCCGCGCTGCTCGCCTTCCGGCAGCTCGGGATCTGGTGGAGCGACGCCCTGGTCTGGCCG